>NZ_JACJON010000073.1 GCF_014695585.1 Microcoleus sp. FACHB-831
AATCAATGGGATTACAGATGAAAATGCTCTCAACTGGTTTAATCATTGTGGTCTATTTTTAGAACCAATTAGATAATTTATTTTGTGGTACATCTGATTGCAATTTGCTGTAACAACAGAAACAGTCCCTCGGTATAAATCACAGTTCCGTACAGAGAGAACGGACACCAAGCAAGGGCAGCAGTAGTCCACCGCGCCGCGCTTTTGCCATGAAGCTCCTCTACCCAAGCGTACACAAGGACTAGCGCACCGAAAAAAGCCAGGTTGTTCACCAATGTTCCAGCCACTTCAAAGGGCAAGCCAAGGGTCATTACTGCACGACTTAATAAGGGCAAAAGGGGGAAGAAGGCGACAGGATGCTGCTTACCATCATTAATGTATTCGTAACCTGTCGTTGCAATTATCTGATACCAACCACCATCCCAGCAAGAGAAAACTTCCCAGCCAATTGTTGGAGTAATGCCGCCTGGGGGAGCCGGAAGCAGCGGGGCAATTAGCAACATTGCCACTAATATTACCACTCGGCTCAATAGCCACATTGCAGCCGCAAATATTAAACCATTACCTAATAAAGTTTTGCCTTTGCTTACCCAAGACGCAGAATTAGGCTCTAATAATTTTTCTTTCATACACTCTCTCTAAGCCACCCACAAATTTTGCGAAAATCGTACAGCAAAACTTGCCAATAATATGGCGAAAAAGCCCATAATCGCATATCCCCAGCGAGGATACCGTTCGAGCAACACGCCAAATGCAACTGATAGCGAAACAATTCCATAAGCGTAGCGCTCGGCAGATGTAGTTCTGCCAGCGTTGAGCAGCAATGCCAAAGAGAAAAAGCCGTAGGCTACGGCAACGCGGCTAATTTTAGCCCGCGAGTACCATAGCAAATATCCGCCACCAAAAACCATGACAGTTTTAATTAATCTGTCACCGACTACGAGCCACAAAAGCAACCATAAGGCATACAAACCATAGCCGACTTTGACAGAACCGAGCTTAGATCGCGATCGCCATAATAAAAATGCGATCGCGCAAACAGTCGCAACTATCACTACATGTAAAGGGTTTTTTATCGCACCAGTGTTGATATCAACTGGCCCAACTACAACTTGCCTCAGTATCTTGAACCAACCCTGCAAAAAACTCTCTTTTCCCCATGCTGACTGTACGTGAATAAACGCCAAGGGGTCTCCAAAATTCATCCCACAATAGATGCTATATAAAAGCAGCCCCAAACCAGTAGCTAAACTGGCAATATATGCCATAGGCGGGCGGCGTTCTCTCCACGCCACGAGCAAAAAAGCTGGTATGAGCGCCATCCCCGTTGGACGCGCTGCACTGGCTAATGCACCCCAAAGGGCGACTTGCCCGTATTGCTGTTTGTCAAAGGCTCGCAAAGCTGCTGTACTTAACAGCAAAAACAGCCCCTCGGTATAAATCACCGTCCCATAGAGGGAGAACGGACACCAAGCGAGGACAGCAGTAGCCCACCGCGCCGCGCTTTTGCCATGAAGCTCCTCTACCCAAGCGTACAAAACGACTAGCGCACCGAGAAATGCCAGGTTGTTGACGATAGTACCAGCCACTTCAAACGGTAAGCCAAGGGTCATTACTGCACGACTCAATAACGGCAAAAGGGGAAAAAAGGCAACAGAATGTTCTTTGCCATCATTGATGTATTCGTAACCTGTCGTTGCAATTCTCTGATACCAAGCACTATCCCAAGCGGAGAAAACATCCCAGCCAACTGTCGCTGCGCTCCCTCCTGGTGGCGCTGGAAGGGCAGGGGCAATCAGCAACATGGCGATCGCGATGACAAGTCGGCTTAACAGCCACATGGCGGCGGCAAAGATTAAACCATTGCCCAATAAAGCTTTTTTTTCAGTTATCCGCTCTGTAGCCATAAATAAGCTATGCGTGCCGCAGCCTCGGTTTGTAATATTTCAGATTTTCCAGAAATTGTGCCACGATCGGCTCAATTTGGCGACGAAATAATCTAAAGATTGAGGCTGGGGCGATCGCGCCAGCCTCAAACAGCTCGCGGCTGATATTATCAAACTGTCCGCATCCAAGCTGTAAAAACTCAAACAAATTCCCTAACTATCAAGTTTCAAAAGGAACGCAAATATTATTATGAAAGGAATTATTCTTGCTGGCGGTCAAGGAACACGTCTTGCACCGCTGACTGAAGTTACTAACAAGCACTTATTGCCAGTTGGTAAAGAACCGATGATCTGGCATCCAGTTAAGCAGTTAGTTCAGGCAAATATCTTAGATATTTTGATAATTACTTCCAATACTCATATGGGTGATGTGGTTAACTCTCTTGGCTCTGGAAAGCGATTCGGCTGCGAGTTTACATATCGAGTGCAGGAAAATCCCAAGGGTATTGCAGATGCATTATCCTTGGGCGAAAAATTTGCTCAAGGCCAAAATATTGTTGTGTTGCTAGCTGATAATATCTTTGAGTATTCAATTCGTCCCCATATCGGGGCTTTTCTAGAACAGGAGATTGGCGCCAGGGTGCTATTAAAGGAAGTGGGCGACCCAGATAGATTTGCTGTTGCTGCTCTTGATGAAAAGAAAATTATGGAAATTGAGGAGAAACCTACAAAGCCCAAAACTAACTATGCTGTTGTAGGTTGCTATATGTACGATTCTCAAGTATTCGAGCTAATTCGTAAAATTAATCCGTCGCTGCGGGGCGAACTAGAAATTACTAATGTTAACGAGCTTTATCTAAAGCAAGGACAGTTGCAATTCAGTTTTATTAAAGGACGCTGGGCAGATGCCGGAACTTTTGACTCTTTATATGAAGCTAATAGAATTTTGTTGTCTACCAATAATAATATTATTGAATAAATTAGTGTAATTAATATTGACAAATCAAAGCTAGTGTGTATGAGAAGCGATCGCCCGCTCGGAGCTATCTGGCAAGGGGTGGGATCTCGCGGAAAAATGAGTCCCAACCAATTTATATTGGAATTGCCCCTTAATTCTTAAATAATTGTGAAAGCTATTACTCTGCTTGGCTCTACTGGCTCTATAGGCACTCAAACTTTGGATATTGTTGCTCAATACCCGGATCAGTTTCGGATTGTCGGGTTAGCAGCGGGGCGCAATGTGACAATGCTGGCGCAACAGATTCGGCAGTTTAGGCCGGAAATTGTGGCTATCTGCGAAGAAGAGAAATTGGCAGAATTAAAGTCCGCGATCGCAGACCTCGACCCCCAACCCATCCTCGTCGCTGGTAGCGCTGGCGTCATTGAAGTTGCCCGTTACGGCGATGCTCAAAGCGTAGTTACAGGTATTGTCGGTTGTGCTGGTTTGCTACCCACAATCGCCGCCATAGAAGCTGGCAAAGATATCGCTTTAGCGAATAAAGAAACCCTGATCGCTGGCGGGCCAGTTGTTTTACCTCTTGTAGAGAAGTATGGCGTAAAACTACTACCAGCAGACTCGGAACATTCAGCGATATTTCAGTGTTTGCAAGGCGTTCCCAAAGGCGGATTGCGGCGAATTCTGCTTACTGCTTCTGGGGGTGCGTTCCGCGATTGGCCTGTAGAGAAGTTAGCAGAAGTTACGGTGCAAGATGCATTAAAGCATCCAAATTGGTCAATGGGTCGCAAGATTACGGTAGATTCTGCGACGCTGATGAACAAGGGATTGGAAGTAATTGAGGCACACTTCCTGTTTGGAATGGACTACGACCATATCGATATTGTCATTCATCCGCAGAGTATTATTCACTCTTTGATTGAGTTACAAGATACTTCAGTTTTAGCTCAATTGGGTTGGCCTGATATGCGCTTGCCGTTGCTTTATGCTATGTCTTGGCCTGAGCGAATTTATACTGATTGGCAACAGTTGGATTTAGTAAAAGCTGGTAATTTAACTTTCCGAGAACCGGATCATAAAAAATATCCTTGCATGCAGCTAGCTTATGCGGCTGGTCGCGCGGGCGGTTCGATGCCTGCTGTATTGAATGCGGCAAACGAACAAGCAGTAGCCTTATTTTTAGATGAGAAAATTGGATATTTGGATATTGCGCGGGTGATTGAGAAAACGTGCGATCGCCACCAAATTGATAACTGTCCTAATCCTTCGTTAGATGACATTATAGCCGCAGATAAATGGGCAAGACAAGAAGTTTTAGCAGCTGTAGAGACAGGAAATGTCACTTCTAACACAGGGAATCGTATTGTATCTGTTGGCTAGTAAGATAACTACTGTTTGAATGGCGTTAACTCGACCATACAAATATGATGCCGATATTTGAAGCAATTGAAAAAATTGCAGTTGCGATCGCATTGGTTGTAGCTTGTGTTTTGGGAATCCATAGCTACACTATGGTAAGCATTGGAATAGCAATTCTAGCGACGCTAGTTAGTTATTTTTATAAAAGGGAAACCAATGCTTACTGCACCAGAGGTATAGATCGCACTCACAAAGAAGACTATCAAGGAGCGATCGCAGATTTCACCAGGGCATTAAGACGGAATCCCAAGTTTGTAGAAGCCTACAACAACCGAGGTATAGCTTGCTCTTCCTTGGGCGATTACGAGAAAGCAATTGAAGATTACAACCGCGCATTACATCTCAATCCCAAGTTTGTAAAAGCCTACAACAACAGAGGTTTAGTTCGCTATCTTTTGGGCGATAAGGAGGGCGCAATTGAAGATTACAACCGCGCATTAAGCCAGAATCCTAACTTTGCAGATGCCTACGTCAGCAGGGGTCTAGCTCGGTCTAGCTTGGGTGATAAGGAGGGAGCGATCGCAGATTACAATCGCGCCATTGAGATTAATCCTAATAATGCTGATGCTTACTACAATCGAGTTTACGTCTATTATGCGTTAAAAGATAACCAGAAGGTAAGTCAAGATTTCAAAAAAGCTGCACAACTATTTCTTGAACAAGAAGAGATGGATTTGTACGAAGCAGTTTTAGAGGATAGCAGGCAGTTTAATCAATAGGTAGATAGTAGTAAAATAGCAAAAAGACACGCTACCTGAAATCAAGGTTATTCTTGGCGATCGCGCTATGCCATCATGACTAATCAACAACAAAATGAATACGACAGCCCTTGAAAAGAAGTTTTAGAACGCTACTTTCAACAATTTATGGGCTTCTTTTTCCCAAAAACGCACGCCCTCATAAATTGTTCGCAACCTTATCAATCTCTCGACAACGGATTTCAACAGGTTACACTTCTTGCAAAAAGTCTACTATATAACTGCGCTCGCTCTCTTTTTGAGCATAAAAAATGCCACCTGAATTAATCATCTTAATTATTGCATTAATTGTGTCTTGGCTGGTGTTCAGTGCATTGGTTAACCTGCTAAAGACAACTGTTAAGACGGCGATCGCGATCGCTGTTATTCTCTTCATTTTGCAGCTTTTCTTTGGTATTGGGCCAAATGACCTTTGGCAGAAACTACTCGAACTTCCCCAGGCAATTTGGCATCAGGTCACTGGTGGGTAAAATCTAAGAAGCGCAAGCTTTTGCAGATTCATAGCATGAGGCTTATGGTTTTGCTCACATCCCCATTAGGAGAGATTTATGGCTTTAAATATTAGTGCCCTGAAATTGCCCGTCATTCAAAAAGGCTCTAAAGGGGCTGCCGTCATTGCTTGGCAGCGGTTTTTAAAGGAAGCTCAATATCCTATTGCATCTGCCTATGGCGGGTTTGATAACGTTACTGATGTATCTACACGCAGCTATCAAAAAAAGCAGGGATTATCTGTCAATGGAGTCGTGGACAACGCGACTTATGCCAAGGCTGTAACCCAGGGGTTTATATTCAAGGTTCCCAACTTCTCGACACAGATGTTGCTAGCTTGCATTCGCTTCGGCGAGGCAGAAATTAAAGACTTGCAAAGAACCTTGAACGCGATCGCCAAACTCAATCCCTCTTTAGTAGCAGATGGCGATTTTGGAGCCAGAAGTATCCAAGGGTTAGCCCAAGTTTACAAGCAAAGAGACGTGCGTATCCGCGTTGAACTAGAACAACAAATCTCTAGCGCCACCAAACAGAAACTCGGTGCGGATCTCGACCCAGCTTTGGATATTCTCACCAGCTATGCCAAAATACTCAGATTTCGCCTCAGCGGACCGCATTGGATTAACTACTTCCCCACCAGCCGCTCTATTTCCACTTTGGCATCACCCTTCCGCGAAAGAGTGCAAGCTTTCCAAAAAGCCCTAATCGATGGGGGCGCACAAACAATCATAGCCGCTACCTATCGGCCTAAAGAACGCGCCTACATGATGCACTATGCAGCCAGGATTAGCCGAGGACAGATTGACCCAGAAGATGTGCCTTCTATGGCTGGCGTTGGTATTCAATGGGTACACTACCTTAGAGCAGGTTCGATTCAAGCCGCAGAACAGATGGTAGATGAGTATGGTATTGGTGGTAATCCCGTCGCCCTAGAGTCTATGCATACCCAAAAGCTGGCGATTGACTGGAATATTACCTGGGAAGGTACGCTCAAAATTAAAAATGGTAGCGGACGTATCGTTCAAATTGGCGCTCCCCGAAATGGAGCGAGCAATGAGGCTCTTTTTGCAGTGGGCGCATCATACGGAGTGTATAAGCTAGATAACGATCCTCCCCACTGGTCATCTAACGGTCGCTGATATCTATTTGGGATTTTAGATTTTGGATTAATAGCTAATGGGGGATTGGTGAAGGTGACGAGCGATGACCAATTACCAATTACCCCTTATCAATTACCTAAAACGATAGCTTCACTAGCGCGTCTTTTACCGTTGGGGGTAGCTGTCTCATAATCTTGCCCTTCTCCCGGTCAACAGCTACCAAAGTTACTCGTGCTGTGACATATAGCTCTTGCCCATCAAGGGATTGGATTTGGTAATCCCAATTAATTCGTACACCGTCCATTGCTGCCATCCGCGCTCTTACCACAGCTGACATACCCATTTGAATTGAGCGGTGGTAACGAACCGAAAGCTCGACAACTGGCAAATCGCAGCCTAATGCTACCAAGCTAGCAAAATCGATGCCAATTGAGCGCAGGCATTCCACCCGTGCTTCTTCCATCCAGGTGACATAGGTTCCATGCCAAACATTGCCGGAATAGTCTGTGTTATGAGGTTGCGCCCGGACTGGGTATTCAAACCAGTTCTCAGTTGTTGCTGTTAGAGAGTGGCTTTGGATTGCGCCAGTGGGCGGCAGTTGAGGTGGGGTTTGTTGTTCTTCTGACACTTTGCCAATTGTCTCTAGTACACGCTTGAGGCATTGTACCTCTAGAAGAGTTAGGCCAACACATTTGCTATTAGAGGCTGTTAGATATTATTGTTCAATTTAATAAAAATTTTCAGTTTTATAATAAAGATTAACCTACGCTAGATTGAAGTCAATCTGTACCCAGGAGAGCGCTTTGATATGGCGCGATCTCTCCTTGAAGAGGCTATACACTCTAAAATTATTGTTGGACAGTACACAAGTTTCTTTAGAAGAACTCCCGCTGAAGGATAAGGAGGGATTCTAAAAATTTTTACCCAATATCCATCTAGCAGTAAACGAAATTTAGGCCACGTCTATTCAGCTAATAATTGATGGATATTTTGAGGCTATTGATGATTGTCCTGACAAAATCAACACACTAAAGGCCAAGTCCTCAAAGCGATATTTGTGTAAATCTCGCTCCGCGACAATCATCACCCTCGGAGGGCCAATAACCTTTGCTCTCACTAAGCCCCAATCCTTGTACTTGCAAAGGAGCCAACGAGCCAATATGTCACCATTTCTCCCTTCCCTTTGACCTTGATAGCGCCTCGTTTTTGGAACACATACTTATCCTTGAGTCGCTCATAGGTGGCTTCTGTTACCTGAATGCTTCCTGCTTGGCCGGAAGATTCCATGCGCGAAGCAATATTGACGGCATCTCCCCACAAGTCATAGATAAATTTCTTCGTGCCAATGACTCCAGCGACGACAATCCCTGTATTAATGCCAATGCGGATTTGAACGTTCACACCTCCTTCGGTTCGCAAGCGCTCGATCGCAGCTTGCATCGCCAGTGCCATATCTGCGATCGCTTCGGCATGATCGGCTCTGGGAATTGGTAGCCCAGCGGCTACCATGTAGGCATCGCCAATCGTCTTGATTTTTTCTAATCCCAACTGTTGAGCCAGTGCGTCGAAGGTGCAAAAAATTTGATTAAGTAAATTAACCAGCTCAATTGGTTTTAATCGAGCCGATAGGGGCGTAAACCCAACAAGATCGGCAAACATAATTGTCACCTCGTTGAATTGTTCAGCGATCGCACCTGGATTTTGTTTGAGCTGCTTGGCGATTGCCTCTGGCAAAATATTGAGCAATAACTGTTCTGACTTTTGCGCTGAGTCTGCCAGTTGCTCTATGGCTTGTTCGAGTCGATCGGATTGTACTAAGATCGATTTCTCAAAAACATCTAGCAACTGCGTCAAAGTCACTACCTGGGATTTAAGCTGCGCTAGCTCCCGCTCAGTGTTTCTTGTGAATATTTGCCTAGAGGCTGGAGCAGATTCATCTTTTTGAGCGAAGACAGCTCCTCGATCGAAAGGCAGCAGTGCTGTCTTTACGTTCAGCGCCAGAGTGCTGAACATTTGAGCTGTGCTGTGAGGAATCTGGACTTTCAAGAACATGATGATTGCAAACAGATTGCCCGAAGGCAATAGACCACCGAACCCCAACACAGACTTGATTCCGAATGGAATTACAAAGGAGTCCTGGGCGGGAATATAGGGGTTGCCAATCGCTTCAGGCACATAGAAAACGTTGTATTTCCTCTGCTCGATTTCTACTAAAAGATTCGGGTCGGGGTTGATAACTGTTTTTATATCTAAGCCAAGCTGTCTGATGAGTTGTGAGATCATCGGCATCTGAGCCACTACAGATTCGCTTGCCAGTGGAATAGCTTTGTGTCCAACGGATGTGTGTCTTGAGTTCCATTCCGTTTGTTCTCCTACCGTTGCCAGTGCAGTCATGCACTTCATGACAGGCAAAGGGGGATAGTCGCCCAACATACTACGGGCATAGTCGGCAAGTTCGGCTTCTAAGTCTTCATAAGGGTGAGTTTTGAACAAACGGACGAGGGCGCAGGATTTCTCACCAGTTGGCTTAGTACAGAAATTTTCGTAAAAATACCTAACAATTCTGTTACTCGCCTCTTCCATACTTTCAGCCCCCAAGCCGAAGTGGCGTAGAGCCAACCCGCATTCCACCATGTCCCTTAAAGTGAATCTCGTCAAGTCGTACATCTGACTTCCTCGTCGATTTGGAAATTGGGGTGCTGTTGAATACCGCTCTTGTGTCAAACTGGGCGATCGCAACAGTAGGGACAAGAAACATTCTCTTGATAATGAGGTGAAGTTTTATCGGCTTCGGAGATAGGATGCCCGCAACTTTGGCACATTTCATGAGTTCCTATCTCCAAACCTTCACGTAAAGCGACACGTTGATCGAAGACAAAACATTCCCCTTGCCACAGACTTTCTTCTGGGGGAACTTCCTCTAAATACTTGAGAATGCCGCCTTTGAGGTGATACACCTCTTGGAAGCCTTCAGCCATCATGAATGATGTCGCTTTTTCGCAGCGAATGCCGCCAGTGCAGAATAAAGCAACTTTTTTATGTTTGCTCGGATCGAGGTCGTTGCGAACATAGTCGGGAAATTGGCGGAATGAGGCAGTTTTGGGATTTTGCGCTCCTTGAAAAGTACCAATCGACACCTCATAATCGTTGCGGGTGTCAATAATCGTTACTTCTGGATCTGAAATCAGTTCGTTCCACTCCTGCGGACTGACATAAGTGCCAACGCGATCGCTTGGATCGATTTCCGGTAATCCCAACGTGACAATTTCTTTCTTCAACCGCACCTTCATCCGGTCGAACGGCGGTGAATCGGCATAAGACTCTTTATGCTCCAAGTCAACCAGGCGGGGATCTGAACGTAAAAACGATAGCACCGAATAAATTGCCTGACGCGAGCCTGCAATCGTCCCGTTAATGCCTTCTGCTGCAAGCAATATCGTCCCTCTAATACCCTGTGCTTCGCAGTGCGACAACAAGGATTCTCGCTTTTCGGCAAAGTCCGGCAATTTGACAAATTTATAGAAAGTTACAACAACTTGGGTCATTTCCCCGCTCAACTCGAAGGAGTAGAAATTTTTTACTCAGGTTTACAACCTAACAGAGGCAAGCTTCAGGATGACATGCGTCTAAATATTTCTTCCTTTACCCCTTGTCTAATGGAATCATATGAGCTACTATAATAAAAGTGCATGAAGTTCCGGCTTCAAGCCTGGGGGTTTAGCTCAGTTGGTAGAGCGCCTGCTTTGCAAGCAGGATGTCAGCGGTTCGAGTCCGCTAACCTCCATTAGAAATGATACTACTACTTGTCCTGCGAACGCTTAGGTTTGGCAAAGAGCGATCGCTATGGCTATGGATGGCGATCGCATATCCTTCCAAACTTTCCACAACTTAGTGCTAAAGCTCTGACTTTCAGACCAGTGGATCGCTATCAGCAGATAGAGGATACCTAGTCTTTGCTGTTTATAGAATAGGTTTGAGTTCAAAACATAGAAGTCAGCATAAACCTATGGCAGTAGAAAGCAGAGAAAGTTCATCCACCGACCAAGTGAGTGAAGCGATCGCGAAAGCAACTCAAGTAGCTAAGTTGGCTTCTGAGGCACTACAGTCTGCTACTGACAAAGTTACAAGCGCGACCACTCTTTTAGGAGAGTCTGTTACACCTACGGCGATGCGGTTAGTCGAGGAGGGAACGGAAAACGTAGGCAAATTCGTTACCCCAATCGCTGAAAACCCTTTCATAAAATATGCTGCCAAACTTCCAGGCCTTAACTTGCTCTTAGCTGGGCTGGGTCAAGTTGATGTGGATAAAGCTCAGAATGAAGTAGAAAAGCTGCGTCAAGAATACCCCTTAGAAACACCCGAACAGCTTGCCCACCGCATTATTGTCGATACTTCGCTCAAAGCAGGTGGAATTGGATTGCTAACCAACTTTGTACCTCCGTTGGCGCTAACTCTGTTTGCAGTTGATATAGCAGCAATCACCGCACTTCAAGCTGAGATGATTTATCGCATTGCTGCTGCATATGGATTTTCGCTAAAAGATCCAACTCGACGAGGCGAAGTCCTGGCAATTTTTGGTTTGTCTGTGGGAGGTTCTGGAGTCCTGAAGGTTGGGTTGGGCTTTGTGGAACTTCTACCTATAATAGGCGCTGTGGTTGGAGCATCAAATAACGCTGCTTTGCTTTACTCGCTAGGATTTGTTGCCTGCCGATTCTATGAACTAAAAATAAACTCTGTTGCTCGCACAACTGTGAGTGATGTTGGGAATGCTACTAACTAATAGAAGCATTGATACTGAGCAACACAATACTTCTCTAACAAGGAAAACCTCACCCCAACCCCTCTCCTTGCAGGAGAGGGGTTGGGGTGAGGTTCCGCTTATTCCGACAGAAGAAACAGCCGCAGCGGATGCAGACGAATGTACCAGGGAAAAGGACGATCTTTGAGAGTAGCCCATTTTTCTTTAAAGACTTCTGCTTGCAGATGGTAGTCTTGGGGGCTGGTAGGCGAAGAATTTAACTTAATATATAGTGTCATCCGGTGCGGGGTTTCGCTTGTTTGAACCAACCAGCAGGGGAAAGTATTTTTTTGATGGGGGTCGTCGGTAAAGGTTAGTTGATGGGCGCGAATTCCTATATGTGAAAGTGGAGCTGGGATTGGTTCAACTATCTGGAGAGTGCAACTCCAATCTATCGCGTCTACCATTTGAGATTCCCTGACAACAGCGCGGGAGAAGTTCTTGCACCCCGTCAATTGGGCTACACCTACAGTATTTGGATGCTCGAAGATGTCATGTTTAGAACCGTAAGCGATCGCTCTTCCTTGTTCAATTACCAATAAATCCCCGCAAACTCGGTAAGCTTCTTCTAAATTGTGGGTTACAAATAGGGTGACGCCGGGGTAAGTTGAAAGCGTCGAAATTAGTTGCTTTTCTAGCTGACTTCGCAAGTGCGTATCCAGTGCTGAAAATGGTTCATCCAGCAGCAGCGCTTCTGGTTGACTTGCTAAGGCTCTCGCTAAGGCTACCCGTTGCTGCTGACCGCCTGAGAGTTGGTGCGGGTATCGGTCTGCTAATCCCTGCAACTGCAAAGCGGCGAGTTGAGTTTCTACCTGCTGTTTGATTATTAAAGCTGACGTGCCCTTTGGCAAACCAAAGGCAATGTTTTGAGCGACAGTTAAGTGAGGGAATAGGGCGTAATTTTGAAATAAAAAACCAATGCGGCGATCGCGACTGGGAATATTTGTCCCTGTTTGCGAATCGAACAACACCCGCCCGTTTAAAACAATGCGACCGGAGGTAGGCGTTTCTATCCCTGCAATGCTGCGAAGAATCATGCTTTTGCCAGCACCAGAAGCCCCCAACAATCCCAAGGGGTTTTCGTTGGCGCTGAAGGATAATTGCAGCAAAAAGCCAGGGAGTTGCTTTTGGATGTCTACAACAAGCCCGAAATTAGTAATTGGTAATTGGTAATTTGCGATTGGCGATCGTTCCCCAGTATTGTAGAGACGCCGATTTATCGCGTCTCCCTTTCCCCAAAAATTGGCAGCAATGATGGCGGATAGAGAAATGCTCATAATTACCAGCACCCACACCCAGGCTTCATTCATGGCTCCCGCTTCAACGGCAAAATATATAGCCATTGGGATAGTTTGAGTTTGTCCGGGGATGTTGCCAGCCAGCATTAACGTAGCTCCGAATTCACCCAAAGCACGGGCGAAAGCTAGAGTAGTTCCGGCGAGAATCCCTGGCATTGCCAAGGGTAAAGTGATTCGCCAAAAGATTGTCCATTCCGAAGCGCCAAGAGTCCTGGCTACCCGCAGGAGATTAGCATCAATTTGTTCAAATGCTCCCAGTGCTGTTTTGTACATCAAGGGGAAGGCAACTACTGTGGCTGCAATAACTGCGGCGTACCAAGTGAAGACGATACTGAAGTTAAGCGACAGTAGCACTTGTCCAAGGGGGCCATTTTTGCCAAACAGCAGCAGTAATAAAAAGCCGACGACTGTTGGTGGCAAAATTAGGGGCGAGATAAAGATTCCCTCAACTACCGATTTCCATTTACCGACGCTAGTCAGCATCCAGTAAGCAGCGGCAATTCCCAGGAAGAAGGTAATTATGGTAGCGATTAAGGCGGTTTTGAGGGATATCCATAAAGGAGAAATGTCAAGCATAAGACATTTAATTTTATTGGCCGCTGTTGACAGCCAAGGGTCAAGACGCGATAAATCGGTGTCTCTACAAACTTTTTACCTCGCTATACCAAACCCGTATTTTTTAAATAAAGTTTTAGCGCGATCGCTCAACAAAAACTGGATGTATTCTCTAGCAGCAGCCATATTTTTGCTGCTCTTGAGTACTGCTACTGGGTAAACAATTGCAGAATGTAAGTTTTCTGCTGCTGTCGCTACCACTTTTACCTGTTGTGATGTTCTAGCATCTGTGCTATAAACAACACCTGCATCGGCGTTACCACTTTCTACAGCCGCTAGGACTTGACGGACGTTGTTACCAAGCACAAATTTTGGTCGAACTTGCGACAAAATTCCCAAATTTTTAAATACTTGCTCGGCGTATTGTCCTGCTGGTACGCTTCTTGGTTCTCCCATAGCAATTTTCTTGACTTTAGAGCCTGTCAAGTCGCGAAAGTCGGCGATACCGGAATAATTTTTTGGCACGATCAAGACAAGGCTATTGGTCAGCAGATTGCGGCGGGTATCGGTGAGTATCGTACCCTTTTCCTGTAATGCATCCATTTGCTTTGTAGCAGCAGAAATAAAAATATCTGCTGGTGCGCCGTTTTCAATTTGTTGCTGTAAAGCGCCAGAAGCACCGAAGTTATAGTTAAGGGTGACATTTGCCTTATTTTGTCGGTAAATATGCCCCGCTTGTTCGAGGGATTCTTTCAAACTGGCGGCAGCGGATACGAGCAAGTTGGTGTTTGCCTGTGCCACAACAGTAGACCGATCAAAAAATTTTATGCTACGTGCCAAGAGTAAAGTGGCAACTAGCGCGCAGATGAAGATAATAATTTGTCTGGTTTTCATAAGAAAGCCGTATTAGTTCCATCGAGTAGCGACACTTTTACGCCCGTTCGCATATGCTACCGCTTGCAAGCAACAATGTGAAATATATGCCAAAGCTATCCTCGCCTGAAGGTATATTTCCGGGATGCTCTTCTTCGTCAAAGGCTGCAAATTAAAAAAATTGCAGTAAAATTTATACCTGTTCGCGGCTATTATGAGTAATCTGAGCAGACGAAAATTTTAGCTTGTCAAAATTCGGGTTGTGGGAATCGGGGTGGTAAAGGTCTATGACAAAAATTACAGGCGGCTTTGCGCGATCGCTGTCTTCAAGAGGAGTTTCGATGGTTTTAATACCTGGTAAAATTTTTTCGAGCCAATTTTGCTCCTCGCGATCGCGGCTAGTCTCTAAAACCTGAGTTGAATATGTATTCTTTATCGTCTATTGCGTGACATCCTCCCCCGCTAACTGGCAAGCAGGCAATATCCCATATTCGAGAAACCAGCTTTTGAAGCTTATGATAAATGAAGGCGAGCGCTTGCTGGCTTTTGTGCTGAATAGCGTTGGAAAAAGGTAATATATTAAATCCAATCTCCGTCCCATTCAACCGCGCGATGCTAGCCCTTATGCTTCTTCAGCTTTTGTCCGTAGCATAGCCCGCGCCAGTACGACACGAACAAACGGCTGGACTGTTGAGGGATAGATAATCATTTTTGAGCAACGATGCCAGAATATCTTTGACAATGGCAGGCGTATGATTTTAATATCGTAAACAATAGTAAGTATTTGAGTCCAGCCCAAAAACTCTCAGAGTTGGGGCTGGCTTTTATCAGGATTTGTTAATATTCAAGCTGGAGAAGGTCTGTTGATATAAGCTAGCAGATCTGGTTTTCCACAAATAGCTAAATCATAGACCAGCTAAGGAATATAACTAGGTTGTCATACTGCCGTAAGGTAAGCAAGTTTTGGTTTCAGTAATTGAAGATCTGTGCGAACTTCACGCGATCGCTTAAGCGATTGCAGAGTAAAGTAGGCTGTTATAACGACTGCAACAGTAGTGCGGGCTGATAGAATACCTACTTATTTACTTGTGCTTATCAGTGCAAAGACGCAGTAGCGATGTTCGCGATCGCAATAGCCCCCTAATGTGCGTTAAACTGCGAAATCCTTCCAGAAAAGACAGGGATCGCTGATGCAACAAGGAGAACAATAAGCATCTATTACTACAGGTTGCTTCAAAACCAAAGCCTGAGTATAGGGTTATTGGTTTGCCAATAATGGGTAATAAGTAATGGGTAATGACGAATACCAATTCATATCTGTCTTAGGTAAAGGTATTGGCAACCTGCTGTGCAAGTTCAAGAAACAGAAAAGTTCTTATAAACAGTAGGTATATCGAAGTGGGTTATGATATTGTTAAATTGTTCAGAAAAATGTGTGATTGGGTGGATTATGGCAGAAACTGCAACTTCTCCATTAACTGGAAAAGCGCTACTCCAAAAAGTTAAGGGCAGTGACTTGCCCAGACGAGAGTTGGCTAAACTTTGCGGGTATTATACGAAAACGAAATCGGGTAGCGATCGCGTTAACCTGACAGATTTTTACGATGCCCTGCTGATAGCCAAAGGTATTCCTCTAGATCCAGAGAGCGAAAAGGATGGACGGGGCCGCGAAGCATCTTATCGCGTCAGCGTACACAAAAATGGTCAGATAGTCATAGGAGCAAACTACACCGCAGAAATGGGATTAAAACCAGGTGATGAGTTTGAAATCCGCTTGGGATACAAACACATTCGCTTGGTGCAGATTGGTAGTAATGCATTAGCAGAAAATAGCGACGAAGGTGAAGATAGCGCTGATACAGAAGAGTAAATAGATCCAGTTGGAACTATTTTGACGAGTGCGATCGCTCGCCCCTTTTAATCGCAGCGCAGATTTTTCTTATGCGAAAAACTGAATATCGCTAACGCAGAAAATCTCTGTAGTCTAAACTTCAGTAGCTACAGGTGCAATGGTAACTAGCTGGGTATCTTCATCAATCTCGATCCTAGCTAGCCCAAATTGCGCGATCGCCCACGCATTTGTTGTCAAATGCAAACTAATTTCAGCAGCCCGATATTGACTCGCCTCTGACGCTAAAGCAGTTGGCAATAGCAATTGATCTGCCAAAAACTGATCGACTGGCATCCCAGTAGCGTGGAAATTTAGTAACTCTTCAGCCGCCATTTCCGCCACGCTTTCTGCTGGTACTCCTAGTTTTCCTACAGCACCAAAGCCAGCGCGACTATTTTCATACTCAGCAATCAGAGAAATTCCTGCTCCTGGCGCAATGCCTCGCGCGATCGTTGCCTCCACCTTCGCAGGAAGATTGGCTTGCTGTAACAAATTTTCTGCTCGGTTAGCCATCCTTTGCGGAATATGAGCAGGAAGTTTTGTCACAACAGCCGAACCCCGCACCTGTTGCAAAGCTCCCCGCTCTAGTAATTGAATACCGCGTAAAGGTACTCCCCCGCTACCCGTAACTCGCAATTCCACTTCGCCGTTGCCTTGAGGATACCAACCCCAAGAATGCAGTTGCACCTCTACTTGCACGCCCATCTGCTTGAGCATGGGTACATAGACTTGTTCGATGTAGGGGAAGGGAGGACTAAACGCGATGTGAGTTCCCCCCTTGAGCCTCACTATGGAGTCGCCATTCGCGAGTGCTAGGGGGAGTAAAATAGTCTGCAAAATCAGGGTAATAGCACCTGCTGAACCTGCGCCTGTGGTTTCGGTGACATCAAAGGTATAATTTCCCGCTTGCGGCGGACAAGTGGGGATGAATTCCAGCGTTGTTGAACGCACATGATCTCCATGCAATTCGGCTTTGCAGAGGGTAGCCGCCGCCCGCACGGCAGTTAAATGTTGAATTGCAAGTCCGGGATTTTTGCGTTTTGCCCGAATCTTCGTGATGCGAATTGGTTGACCTGTGATGGTAGCTAAACTAAGAGAGGTGCGGAGGATCTGACCGCCACCTTCACCGTAAGAGCCGTCGATGTGAAGTATGTTAGCCAAAGCGTGTTTTTAAGGCGGAAATCAGTGTCCACTGTAAGGTTATATTCACAACAACGCGATCGCCATATATCCCAGGTGGGGGTAATGTAATGTAGCCGCGATCGCGCTTATAAATTAATAATGTGGATTAGAGAAGCCTAAAGTCTAGCCTTATCGCGTTTCTATAGATTATCGGGTGGTTAAGTCACCATTCCCTACAGATCTTTTACTGTATTCAACAGTTCGCAGCGTACTTTAAGTTAATAGTCGTTAGCAGCGCGATCGCAGTCTATCTAAAGTGCGTTTCCCTTAAATTGAGTTATTTAATTTTTTAGGAAAATCTAAACGCTGGCACTCCCTTAAGGAAATACCAGCGCTTACAACTTCTATCGACTAGAACTATAACCCAACTACTCCGTGATAGGCACTTGCAACCAGAGTGATAATGGTGATGACTCCCAGCACAATACTACCTATATATAGGACAGATGGTTTTTGAGGAACAGGCGTTTCGCTATCGCGCTGCACGGGAGCTTGTCCAGATTTGTTGAAATTTGTTGTTTCTTCAGTTTTCATGATTATCCTAGTTTATTTTTGCGATTGATTAAAAGAACTATCAGGGATTGCTAACCACCTTACCCAAAAGCGAACAATACCTTGTCCGCTTAATACCTCACTTAATGAGGAGGGGTACAAAAAAATTACTTTTTCATATAATATTTCTCCCCATTCTTATAATCCTCTTTCTAAAGTGATAAAATTTATACCATTTCCCAACGTATTAGTAATAAATTATCCCCCCCCTTGATACATATTGAGACAACCGCACAACACGTTATTAAGGAGAGGAGGGGGTAGGGGGATCGCACATTTAGCATAAATTTTAGTATTGCAGGACTAGATAAATATACAAAGCATCGCGGTTACAGATTATGGGTAATAAATAATCCCCCCTTATTTATAGTTAGTGAAATTATCGTATATCAGGGATTTAACAGATAAGGGGGTAGGGGGGAGCAAATCTTGGTCAGGCAAATGGTGGATTAGTATTAGATAAATATCTAAAGTTTTTTTTATTTGGGCTTATATATAAAAAGAATGATGTATTTTGGGAAAATAGGGATAAGCGTTCAGCCAAAAGGTAATCGCAAGAGAGACGCGGAAAATTAGGGCGATCGCGTTGACTACTGGGGCTGAAATTGACCAACGCGCGATCGCGCTGGGTTTTCGTATTTGGCAAGGCGCCTTAAATATCGAGGATTACTATAGCAGTCCAACCATCATCGGTTTTTTCGAGTTGGAATTGGTGTAAAGTAACAGCTTTGACATCTACCCGTTGTTCGTGGCGATCGCGGTCTAGCTTTTCTCCCTTCGTAACCGCACTTAGCTGATGCAACCCATCTTTCTCGGAAATTTCAACCTGTTGCGCCCTCAGCAGAAGTAACTCGCTGTCTTTGTAGTAGATGAATTCTTGCAGAAAATTGAACAGCAACATATCTAGTTCATCATTTTCTAAGCTAAAACTGCGGGTTTCCTGGAGTGCGATCGCATCCAAATTATCAATCATCACATTAATAGTTGCATCACCCGCCGCTGTGAAAACCTCCTCCAGATCCTTTCCCCAAGCGCGAAAGGCAATATCAGCAGTAGCAAAATCTTCTAGAAACTCATAAGACATAAGGCTATTGCTCACAATACGGTTTAGTTGTAGGTTGGGCTTTCGCTCAACCCAACAATTGTTTATATAGTTGGGTTTCGTTACCTCAACCCATCCTACTATTTCTGCACGGTGGCTGTTGCTCTAGACTTTCGATCGCTTGTAGGGTTAAACTACGGTAAGTCTAGCGGAATTATGTGTTTAATGGAAAGTGCCTTATTACTGCCGCTGTTAAGCTTCCTAGTCGGCATCATCGTTGGTCTAACGGGAATTGGTGGTGCGTCTCTGATCACCCCGATGTTGATTTTCGTGTTCCAAGTACCGCCAGCGATCGCGGTGAGTTCTGATGTGGTGGCTGCCACCTTAATGAAGGTTATCGGCGGCTTCAAGCACTGGCAACAGCAAACGCTCGACCTGCAAATTGTTACATGGCTAGCTTTAGGGAGCGTTCCCGGATCGCTCGCTGGGGTGGGAATCTTATACCTGATTAAGCGTACTGGCGCTAGTAACCTGGATTTTATCCTCCTCCGCTTGCTCGGAGTAATAATGCTATTGGTCGCTTTGTTGGCGATCGCGCAATTGTTGGTGAAGAATTTTTTCCCCAACTTGAATTTACCCGAACCACCCAAGTTTGACTTAAAAACTAACGTGGGTCGCCTTCAAACTCTCGGTGTGGCAGCAGTTTTAGGCTGTGTAGTCGGTCTAACTAGCGTGTCCTCCGGTTCGATGTTTGCACTCGTCCTGATTACCTTTTTCCGCCTTGACTCTCGCAAGTTGGTGGGTACGGATATTTCCCAGGCGGCAATATTATTGCTTTTTACCTCCCTCGGACATATCTGGCTGGGGACAGTTAACTGGAGTCTGGTAATACCAATTTGGCTGGGTACGGTTCCTGGGGTTTTGGTAGGTGCAAAGCTCTGCAAAATCACGCCACCACACGGACTCCGGCTTGCGATCTACGCAATTTTAGTGATGGTGAGCTGGAAGTTAGTGAATCAAGCGTGAGACAAACTTCCCAGAATGCACGGCATTTCCAGCTTGCGCGAATCGTCGAGGAGTCTGAGTTCCGAGAACTTCAAAACTAATTTGTAGGTAAGCGTGTAAATTAGTCTGCCTCACCTGCATTCAAGATTCCTGGCAAGTTTTTGAGTTTAAATTTAGACTTCCTCCTGTCCTAGCAAGCTTATCAACACTGTAGCGATCGCCAAAACTGAAATTTATATCCACTACATATTTTGCCAAACTTAAAAATTAAATTTCTCTTTTATTTTATTTTGAAGTATTCCGATGATTTTACCGTAGATTGATTTTGAAGTATTCCGATGATTTTACCGTAGATTTTATATAAGAAAAAATTCCGGTTTATCGTTTGTGCTACTTGCTTTTGAAAAAGACTTTAGGGTAATATTACAGTTCATCAAATAAAACGAGATTAATCGCAACCGCATCTATCTTTTGAAATAAATAATAAGAAGGTGAATATATATTAGGATTGCTTTAAAGGGAAAGGGCAGGAAAATATTTACTGGTATACCACCAGCTTAACTGATACACGCCTTAATTATTTCCAGCAAAGCCGCCTGAATGCTTATGAGAACTTTTAGGGAAATTACGTTGTTACAAATATTTGCATATAGAAAATGCAAAATTTACACATCTCTGTAATACTTGGCTAGAATAATTTTTTAGACAAACACAAAAAATTTTTGGAGTGTTTACGAGAAGCGGGACTATCTCTTAAGCACGAATCGAATAGCGCAGAATACTTCTAAGTAACCTGCAATATTTGAAAAAAATATTTAACGAAAAAAGTTTTAGCAGCCGATAAATTCTCGATGTTGTTAATTGATGTTTATCATACAAATTTCATCACTCTTAAGTGATATCTTTCGTATAACCAAAGATATAGGTACCCCTAAAACGCATTAAGGTAGTTAACCTAAATTAGGAATATCGCTAAATCCAATTAAAGCCATAACCAACAGCGACTAATGACCAAGCATGAAAATCAGGACAGATACCAATGAGCGGGTTAGTAACTGCAATTCCTACAGCGATAACCGCCTTCAGTGCTACCAACATCGATGATATTGTCATCCTTCTGTTGTTTTTCGCACAGGTGAATGCGGCGTTTCGTCGTCGGCACATCGTTTTTGGTCAGTATTTAGGCTTCGCTGCTTTAGTTATCGCCAGCCTCCCCGGTTTTTTTGGTGGTTTAGTTGTGCCACGAGAATGGGTTGGGTTGCTTGGCTTAGTGCCAATAGCCATAGGATTGGGTTGCTTGCTGAATCGGGAAGAAGATTTATCCGATGAAGTCGAGTCAGAAATAGAGCAGTTTGATGACTCTCCAATTGCCAGTTTTCTTTCTCCCCAAACATACAGCGTGGCAGCAGTTACGTTTGCCAATGGCAGCGACAATATCGGCATCTACGTGCCGTTATTTGCCAGCAGTAGTTGGGAGAATCTTCTGGCGATAATCGGTGTTTTCTTCTCGTTGGTGGGAGTGTGGTGCTACGCTGCATATAAATTAACCAGCCAGCCTGCGATCGCGGATATTTTGACTCGCTACGGCAATGCTCTCGTTCCTTTTGTCTTAATTGGTCTAGGTTCCTTCATAGTGCTGGAAAGTAAATCTTTAAATTTAGTAAGTCTGCTTGCTAGTTGTCTGTGCTTGATGACTTTAGTCAAAAAAGATGAGGACTCGCCTGAGTTGGAAAATAATTAAAACTTAAATAAAAAACTATATTGCCTTATTTCTGTGCATCACCAAAAGAGGAATAAACTTTGAACATACTAGAATTTTCCCTTCTTATTTTCATTGGCTCCTTTATCGCTGGTTTGTTAGGTTCGCTAACTGGGTTAGGGGGTGGTGTAGTTATTGTCCCCCTCTTAACTTCGGTATTTGGTGTTGATATCCGATACGCTGTCGGCGCTTCCCTAGTCTCTGTAATCGCTACTTCCTGCGGCGCAGCATCTGCCTACATCAAAGAAGGCTACACAAATTTGCGAATAGGAATGTTTCTAGAAGTAGCGACAACAACCGGAGCTATAGTAGGAGCTTTAATTGCTACCTTTGTTTCTGTAAAAGCGCTTACAGTCGTGCTTGCAGTTGTCTTACTTTATTCAGCTTACCTGTCTGGGCAACCCAAACCAGAAACCCCTGAAAGCGAGTCAACTGACCCCATCGCAATTCATCTGAGACTCAATAGCACTTACCCAACTCCCAATGGATTGATGTCTTATCAAGTTCATTCTGTCCCGGTTGGGTTTGGCGTGATGTGGATAGCTGGGGTGCTTTCCGGGTTGCTGGGTATTGGTTCGGGAGCGTTTAAAGTACTGGCGATGGATCAAGCCATGCGTCTCCCGTTCAAAGTTTCCACAACCACCAGCAATTTCATGATTGGCGTGACAGCCGCAGCATCGGCGGGGGTTTATTTGGCGCGGGGTTACATCGATCCAGGATTGTCAATGCCCGTGATGTTGGGCGTGTTGCCTGGTGCTTTGTTGGGGGCAAAAGTTTTAGTAGGAGCTAAGACTCAACTTTTGAGAAGTGTCTTTAGTCTCGTACTCGCGCTGATGGCTTTCAAGATGGTTTACAACAGTCTAAGTGGGGGCATTTAAAATGTATGAAATTGATTCTGGTCGTAGAAATTTCGATCTGGTAATAGGTGGTGGTGAGGAGGATTTACTCCCCTTGCAACAGGAAACCCCAACCTGTGAGGTTGATAGTAAGAAGAAGATCGCGAAAAAATCGAGCGATCGCCAGCTCGAAAAGTTGATTGGCAATCTCTTAAAATACGGGGTTACTATTGCTAGCGCTATAGTTTTGCTAGGTGGCGTCCTCTACTTAATTCGTCACGGTTCTGAACCTGCTGACTACCACATTTTTCGAGGAGAACCAGCCGAGTTTCGCTCTCCAGCGGGTGTGGTGACAGCTATTTTATCCGGTAGCCGCAGAGGCATCATTCAATTTGGGCTTCTGGTATTAATTGCTACTCCCATCGCTCGCGTGGCAATTTCTCTGTTAACTTTTCTACGGCATCGGGATTTTACTTACGTTATCGTGACTTTGTGCGTACTGGCTGGGCTAATTTACAGCCTGATTGGAGCTTATCCTTAAAATTTTTAGGGGGTACGCTTTGAGTCATATTTATTGGATGTTTGTCTAACATCGCCGATGCCGCTATAAACTACCCAATTATCTTCGGTATCTAAACCACAAGTAAGGCTGGCTGATTAACATTCTGGTAAGTTTTGGTGATTTAACTGCTAACTTTAAATTGGGTAAGTAGCTCGATGTTTTGTTGCAGCCACTGTGCCACAGAAGTTTTTAGTGGTTCAACCATTTCAACAGGGAAGATTGCTAAAGAGCCAGCGATTATTAAGCTAAAGAGGCCAATAGTCAAAGCTAAAAATCTCCCAAAGCATCCTGGATTGACTTCAGCAAAGCCCAGTCTAGAGTTTCCTACAACAGCCAGTGTCAGAAAAACCAAACCGACGATCAAAAATACAGTAGTTAAAGGAGGACTAGCCATTTCACTTAGGAAATTCATAACGTTTTTTAGGTAAGTAAGCTTTTTTATTATAGCTATTCTTAGATGGCTATCGACCTAGCAGAAATTCAAGTTTTGGCAGCGATCGCGCATGGCTTTAAGCCATAAGATTAGCCTAAACTTATGTAATTAACATCTGTTCAAAGGCTCTAGAAATTCGAGTTTGAAAACGCTGTTTGTGCTTTAGCTTTAAAACAGGTTGGACTATTTCAGCAGATACCTTGTAACCTTTCCGACTATCTTTAACTTTAAGCGAGCAAAGTGACGATATTTGCAGTTCTTTTTTTACCATCAATTCAGGTAGAGCTGCTGCACCTACGCCACTCTCTACCACGGCTTTCACCATCTCGCTACTGCTCAAAACTAAAATCACATTCAAGTCAATTGGATTGATTCCCCAACTTTGCAAAGCTTGCTCAAACATTTGCTGGGCGCCAGATCCAGACTCGCGCATTACCCAATCTGTTGTAGAAAGATCCTCTAAGCAAATCTCTGATCGTTCAAACCAAGGGTGAGATTTGCCAACAACAATTTGTAAGCGATCGCTCCCAACCACTTCTTGTTCTAGCAAACCCTTAAGCGATGCTTTTACTTCTCCCGTCACCAAGCCTAAATCAAACAGTCCCGTCGCCGTTCCTGCACAAATTTCCTCTGCATTGGCGAGAGTACAGTTAACAAAGATACCCGGATATTGACGTTTGAAGTTGCTGATCTTATCAGGTAGCCAATAGTTACCAATAGTGAGACTAGATCCCACCCTTAACTCACCCCGTTGTAACTCGTTTAATTCTCGCAGACCCCGTTCCGTCAAAGCAACTTGATCGATAATTCTTTGGGCTTCGACTTGGAGCAATTTTCCAGCTTCAGTTATCTCAATGTGACGACCAATACGATGGAACAGTTTTACGCTATATTCCTGCTCTATACTTTGGATTGCCGCACTCACAGCAGGCTGAGTAATATAAAGTGCTTCTGCTGCACGGGTAAAGTGCAAATGTTCCGACACAGCTAGAAAAATTCGCAACTGGTCAAGCGTCATTCCCGCCATTGCGAGTCCTCCTAAAACGTCGCGTTCAAGATTTAATCACTTTTATTTATTGATTTAACAAATAATACCATTTGATTATCTGAGGAGGAACTATTAAATTTAAAAATAACCCTTCTGCACCGGGTTCCCTACTTGCAGAACCCACGAATTTAACTCAAGCGATCGCTCGGTTGTAAAAGGAGATTTTGCATGACCAAGAAAAAGCAAATAAATCACACTAATAACGGCTTAAAACCAGACTGTCTTCCCTTCGGAGAAGTCCTCGCTCAATCAATGGCTGTCCTTGCCCCCACTACAATCCCAGCATCAAATTTGGGCTTGATCGTGGCACTTTCAGGCAACGGCACCTGGCTAAGTTTCGCCATCGGTATGATTGGTCTAGTGTTTGTAAGTATCAACATCAACCAGTTCGCCAGTCGCTCGGCGTCTCCAGGTTCGCTGTATTCTTACATCGCCAAAGGTCTTGGCCCGACAGCAGGCGTTATATGCGGCTGGAGTTTAGTTCTGGCTTATTTGTTTACAGGAATGTCGGTTTTGTGTGGCTTTGCCAACTTTAGCGACGCCTTGCTCGGTCATGTGGGAATCCATCCCTCAACCATTACAATCCTAGCGATAGGTGCTGGTGTTGCTTGGTATGCAGCTTACAGAGATATCCAGCTCTCAGCAATGGCCATGCTGTGGATGGAAGCAATATCTCTAGTCTTAATTGCGACGCTGGGGATCGTTATCTGGGCGCATAAGGGCTTTGTTATTGACATGAGCCAACTGACTTTGAAAGGGACAACCCCTGGGGGAGTGGCGATGGGGCTTGTGTTAGTGGTGTTCGGCTTTTCTGGCTTTGAAAGTGCTACTTCATTGGGTGATGAAGCGAAAAATCCATTGAAGTCGATCCCTAGAGCGGTTATGGGCAGCGCTATCCTAGCAGGTCTATTCTTCATTTCCATGACTTACATTGAGGTGCTTGGTTTTAGCGGGACGGGAGCATCGCTTGCCGAAAGTGAAGCACCCCTGGGCTTTTTGTCGCAACAAGTGGGAATGGGTTGGCTCGGAGAGTTGATTGCAATTAGCGCTCTGTTTAGCTTCTTCGCTTGCGTCCTCGGCAGTATTAATCCGGCTGCTAGGGTGTTCTTCACGATGGCGCGTCACGGTCTGTTTCCTTCTTCCCTGGGTCTGGCCCACTCATCCAATAAAACTCCGCACGTCGCTATTACGATGTCATCGCTGATCGTGTTCCTGGTGCCCGCTTCGATGTCCCTGTTTCACGTCAAGCTATTTGACTGTATGGGTTACTTGGGAGCAATTTGCACTTATGGATTTTTAACGGTATACATCCTGATTTCGATTGCGGCTCCCGTTTACCTGCACAAAATCGGCAAACTGCGTCCCCTCGATGTAGTGTTCTCGATTTTGGGCGTTGGGTTTATGGCGATCCCCGTTATGGGCAGTGTGGGAATACCCGGTAGCAATATTTTCCCAGCACCAGAAGCCCCTTACGATGCGTTTCCTTACTTGTTCTTGCTGTACTTGGTTACTACTTGTGGATGGTTTGTAATGCAAAGACTCCGGTCTCCAGATATTGTGCGGTCGATGGAGAATGGCATTGAAGAAATTCATGCAAGATTTGCCACCCCCAACCCAGCGGTAGTTCCTTCACCAGTTGCAGACGAACCCCAACCATAGCCCGTACAACGCCAGCAAGAAAATTAAGGACAGACACAAATGAGTGGATTAGTAACTGCAATTCCTACAGGATTAACAGCTTTCAGTGCTACCAATATTGATGATATTGTCATCCTGACGCTGTTTTTCTCGCAGGTGAATGCTGCTTTTCGTCGTCGGCACATTGTTGTCGGTCAGTATTTAGGGTTCGGTACGCTGGTTTTAGCTAGCCTCCCCGGTTTTTTTGGCAGCTTCATCGTACCCCAGCCCTGGATTGGCCTGCTGGGAATCGTTCCGATTGCGCTTGGGGTCGGTCGCTTGTTGAATGGGGAAGATGAGGAGTCGGAAGGCGAGGAAGAACCTCGAGAGCCTAAAAACTCTCTATTTACCAGCTTTGTGTCTCCCCAAACATACAGCGTGGCAGCCGTTACAGTGGTTAATGGGAGTGATAATATTGGCATTTACGTGCCGTTGTTTGCTAGCAGTACTTGGGAAAGCCTTTTGGTGATTCTGGGCGTGTTCTTCTCGTTGGTGGGAGTTTGGTGCTACGCTGCTTATCAATTAACCCGGTTGCCTGCGATCGCTGCTCTCCTAACTCGCTACGGGAATTATCTCGTTCCCTTTGTTTTAATTGGGTTGGGTGTTTTAATTTTGGTGGAAAGTCACACCCTCGAAAGCCCGCTGTTAACGATAATTACTATAGTTGCCAGTTGTTTGTCTTTGATGGCTATAGGTAGAAATAACTGGCGATCGCCTGAAGTACAAAAGAATTGAATGAGGTCACAAATATAACGTCATGAGTTGGTTTGCCACAGCGATCGTTGCCGGATTCACATCCTTTGCCGCAACCAACATCGATGACATTATTATCTTGATGCTCTTCTTTTCGCAGGTTAATTCTTCCTTCCGCCCCAAGCATATCGTTAGCGGTCAGTACCTTGGATTTACTGTTTTAATTGTTGCTAGCCTTCCCGGTTTCTTTGGTGGCTTAATCGTTCCCAAAGCTTGGATTGGACTTCTAGGTTTACTTCCCATTGCCATTGGCATCACTCATCTAGTGAATCGGGAAGATGAGGAAAAGCAAGTACAGGAAGTACCAGCAGGAGCAAACCGCACGCACGCGATCGCCAGCCTGTTTGCTCCCCAAACTTATCAAGTTGCAGCTGTAACTTTTGCTAATGGCGGAGACAATATTGGCATCTACGTGCCTTTGTTTGCTAGCAGCGATCTAGCGAGTTTGGGAATAATCTTAAGCGTGTTTTTCTTGCTCATAGGAGTCTGGTGCTACATTGCTTACAGATTAACCCGTCAACCTGCTGTTGCAAGTGTTTTAACTCGTTACGCTAAGGCAATCGTTCCATTCGTTTTAATTGGGTTAGGGATTTACATTTTGATTGAAAGTGGTAGTTATCAACTATTGCCGCTGTTTCAGTCTAGGTAAGTTTTGACAAGTTTTAGATTGGAAAATTAATAACTTCAAAAAGGAGACATTTCATGAAACTCTGGAAAATTGTTCTAGTCTTCGTGGTGCTGATAGCGAATTTAGCGATCGCGCAACCCTCATTCGCAGACAGACCTAAACTGAGCAAAAGTGCTGACTATATCGAGGTGACTCAAAACCTTGATAATCTCTTGAACGCGCAGAATTCACAAACTCAGCCTGATGGTTTGACACCCGAACAACTGCAACAGCAAATCGCTCAATTGCAGTTCCAAAAATATATCCTGGAAACAGGAAAAAGCTGGGGACAATGCCGCAATGAAACAGGAAAAACCCTCGCTGTCTACGGGCCAAAACCAAAAAAATCTGATTCCCCCTACGACAATGCCCTTTATCTTCTAGCGGATGGTCAGACAACTAACGAGAAGTGGGATTGCGATGGCGTTTATCTGCCAAGTGACGTGCAATTGGCAGGTTTAAATCCTGCTGACGCACAACAATCTTCGGGTGGCGTGGCTGTGAAGATAGTTGATGGAACTCAGCTAGTTGCTAAGACCAATCCACAAACTGGCGCAGTTGAACTAAACATCCCTCCTGCTAAAGTTTTCCAAGCTGGTCAAGCCAACTGGTTTATGCCCGATATATCCCAGCAAGCCATCAGCATGCAAATTCCCACCGCGCCAATTGATGATTGAACTTCACGCATCTATGGGGCTTCTATAACTGCTTTTGAGCAGTAGGATCTTAGGGCTACAGCCAGAGAGTGCAAAACTATTAAAGTCTGGCTGATAGCCCTCCAAAATTAAAAATTATGAGTTAAGTTTTACCCGATCGATATATTGCACTTTTTAAAGTTATTTATTTAATACAAATTATCTTTAAATATGCTCTTTATTTACCCCCCTGTCCAGCCTACCCCGAAGCCTGTGCGGGACTACAAAAGGTCGAATTAAACTCAAGTTGATGGAGAATCGGGATCGCCTCTAACCCTGCGGGAGCAACAAAAAGTCAGCGCTCCGCAGAGGTAATTACTCATAGAGCTGACTGCATTTTTAATTATGAAAATACTGTTACTAAGCGTCCATCCACCAGAAGGCGGCGGTTCAGCCTACTCTAGCCAAGAACTTGCTTGTGGATTACGCAGGCTTGGGCATGAAGTTTTGCACATTTCGCCCTACAAATCGGCAGTTTTGGGCAGCGAATATCCTGGATTAATTTGGTTTCCGGCGGACTTTCCGGCGGATCTAAACATTAGTCCAAAGGCTCAATCAGATATCGATTATTACGTGCAATCGGCGTATCGAAATCATGGCCCTTTCGATTATGTCATTCTGGGTCGCGAGTCTTTTCTTTGGCATCTCCCCGCTGTTCGCCGCGTTCATCATAATAAGCCAGTCATACTAATATGCCGGGGAGCTTATATTAATCGCCTTGCTTCTAGCGACACAATTGAATCGTCGCTTAAAGAAAAACTGATCGATCTTTACAAAGGTTGCGATCGCATTATTTGTATAGCCCGCCATCTTGTCGAATCTCTCGACCGTGTAGTTGGGGTCAACAATACCGTTTTCTTGCCAAACCCGATCGATCTTCCCTTTTTAAACGCTACCGATCCGCCAGCTCCTAGCGAGCAAATTCGTTTGCTAATGGCTGCCCAAATAAAGCCTAGAAAAAGACCGTTGGATGCTGTTGAAATTATACGGATTCTAGTAGAGCGTCAAATTGATGTCCACCTGACTATTTGTGGCGATGGATCTGATATGCCAAAGATGTTAAATCTTATCGCTCTCTACGGTCTAGAAAAACACATTCTCGTCAAGGGTCGCGTCGCTCGGCAAGAAGTTTTGGATTGTCTCAATAGTGTAGAAACAGTTCTGCTTTGCTCGGATAACGAGGGACGACCTCGCGTTCTTCAAGAAGCGATCGCCGCTGGAAAGGGAATCGTTGCTTACGACAATCCTGGCTCCCGCGAGGTAGTTAATGAATGGTTAAATCAGTGGCCTCATGCTCGTCTTGTCGATATTGGAGATAAGTCAGCCGCTAGTCAGGCAATTCTAGATTTGGCTTGCTCCTTGCGGTCAAAACCAGAACCCCTGTCTCCGCCACAACTACCCCAGGCTATTGAAGTGCTTTATGAGTATGAATCAATGCTCAAAAGCTTGAAAATGCCACGCACCCCAATTAGAGCAAATCTGCAACCAAGCGCAAAGTAGCCTAGCGTGCCCGTCCTTTGGCGTTGCCGTAGCGCCTTATAAGCACAGTCCTGTAAGACTCCAGGGCTGTGCTTTATTGCTGCACTAGACTTTTACGCAGTGTTAAGATAAAGTACGGTAATCCTAGCGGAATTTAGTATATCTCATGGAGAACACCAAAAAAGTCCCTGAAGAGTTGCGCCTAGCAGGAGAGGTAAGCGCCGAGCAGTTACAACAGCCCAGTCTTGCCCCGTTCAAGGACGTGTTGTTTAAAAAGTTAAGAGGCGGATTCTTCCTAGTAATTGGATATTTGCTGTCACCGCTATGTTGGTGGAACGATCTGTTTTTTAATCTGCCAATTGCTTATTTTTTTGGGTATATGTGTAGTTGGTTTTCCCCAGATTTACTAATACCATGCTCGATCTTGGGGTACTGGCTTTCTAATATTGTGGGAATTCTCTTAATGCAAGCCGGGGCTATGGATGTTTTTCAAGGCCAGCCCAAAGAGCGCAACCTTAAAAAAGAGTTATTGACGGGTCTAGCTTCTTCAACCGTCTATACCATTGTGATTTTGGCATTGATACAATTTAAGATTCTCGATGCTCCGGTTTTATTTTCTGGTAGTTAATGGGAATAAAAGAGTATCTAGCCCTACGCGATCGCTGCTGGAAACCCCAGATTTAAAAACTAGGATGCTATACCAATAAAATCACTTTCCAGCAGCTTTGGCGAACTGGCTCAAATCCATAAATTTTGGCCCCCCCTTACCAACAATTAACGGCAGATTTCCATTCCATTTTTCTATTGCTTGTTTTTGCAATAACTCCGTTGTCAAAGTTTCGCGCACCAAGCTTTGTGCCTCAGCCTCTCCTCTTGCTAAATTCACCTTAGCTTCAGCTTCTTTTGAGGCTTTCAACGCTATAAATTCTGCCCTTTTTGCTTCCTGTTCGGCAATCTGTTTCGCCTCTACCGCCTCGCCAAATTGCTGCGAGAAATGGACGTGAACCAGGGAAATATCATCAACCGAGATATGATAGCTATTTAGCCTTGCGGTCAATCCCTCGTCTAATCCAGCTTTCACTTCTCCACGCTTGGTAATTATTTCTTCAGCAGTGTACTTTGCTATTACTGCCTTTAGAACTTCTTTAACAGCTGGGTTGATAATCCGTTCGACGACTGCATTTTCGTCCCCAATTTCTTGATAAATGGCATTTGCTTCCTGTGGAATAATATGCCAGTTGAGAGCTACATCGGTAAAAACATCCTGGAGATCCTTCGAGGACGCCTCGGCGGAAATTTCCTGTTTTTGCACCCGGATGCTCAACTTTTTCACTGAATTTGCTAGAGGGATAATTAGGTGAATTCCTTCGCCTAGTATTGTGTCTTGCACTTTACCAAACTGCATCAAAACGCCGCGTTCGCCAGCGCTTACAACTGAAAAAGGTGTAAATACTATAGCTAATAGCAATAAAAATGCAGTTAGTTTACCAGCCTTAGAAAGCGATTTATTTTTTTTCATAGATGATTGGGAACATCGATTTTAATAAATTATCATAGACAATACCAAATATTGCTTCCATCTACTATTCAACATATAAATTAAAATATCAAAACGCGACAAGCTTGCTTAATACTTGCCGCTAAAACTTGCGTGTTTTATTCCATACTTGGTTGTAAATCTTTGACGCACAATCTCTCGGAGCCAATTGCAGAGGTACGCTTAGCGATCGCGCCTTTGTTTGTTCGAGTTGTGCGATCGCTTTACTACATCTATGCTGCGCTGCGATCGCCTTATTATAGAAACTAGACGATCGCGTTCGCGACCCTATTGAATCAGAATTACTGCCTCTTGAGCCTTGTTATTTAGAGCCTTTTTTAACTCTTGTCCCACTTTCTCAATTAGTTCGTCAAAAGCTCCCCGATTCTGAGTCAGTTGTTCCTTCATAACCTTCTCTAACTCAGGCTTTGTTTGTTCGCACGTACTGTCGATCTTGCTGTCGCTCAATAAATTAGAACGCATCCAACTAGGAATATCCACAGTTGTCTTAATTGTGTCTTGAATCCTGCTCCTAGTTAGCTCCACCCCAGCAGCAAGAACTGAGGCTCCATATACCAGTGCAATTGGCCAAGTCAAATGCCCCGTTAATATCAGAGCGATGATGCTACCGATAGTGCTTCCACCAATTACTACACTGACTATAAATGCAACCGTATCGGCAAGAAGAGCATCGCCAATCGACAACTCCGGATTAACTACACCAGCGTCGATGCCCTCCTCAAACCTCAAGCTGCTTCTAGATATCTGGAACTTGCGACAAAGGGGGTCGGTTTCTGCGGCTAAATCGGGTTGGATTTTGCTGTTAAACCAAGTGACAGATTGATTTTTAATTATCTGCTGCGCCTGAGTGCTTTTGAGCCACTGTTCTGCCCGACTTTTCATAGAAGTTTCCAAGTCAGCCAAAGTGCGTATTTTGTTTTTTTGCCAGTCTTTCAAACTTAGTTTGACTGCGTTTTCAATCAGGCTATCTGACAGCGGCTTACTCAACAATTCGATTAACTCTGGGATATGTTTCTCGACGAGTTCGTTCAGCTTGTTTGAATCGAACAGTTTGTTGAGTTCTTCTTTAAATGCAGCAGCACGCAAATCCCATCTTCCTACCCGCGCTAAACCTAATGCAATGCATTGCTCCGGATTCGAGTCAGGACGAACCTGAGTTTCCGGTTCTGGGAAAATTTCCTCGCAAATTTCACGAGTAAACTTCATGCGAGACGCACCGCCAGTCATCAGCAGAACTTTGGGTACAATGCCTTGTTTTGCTAACTCTTCCTTCGCCTCGCTGACTGCATCGCGAAACGCCTGAATCCAACTTTTATTCCCCAGTTCTGGCAAAGGCTTGTTTAAGACCTCTTGCGCGATCGCTTTGTTAACTTGGGGTATAAAATAAATCTGTTCGTTGATAGACTCAAATCCGCGTGCAAATGATTGTGGAGAGCTGTATAACTGTTCGTTAGAAAAATAGTCTTCCTTTGCTTTGCGACAAGCAAGTTCGCAACGAGCTTGATGGTGCGGATATTCTTCAAATACTCTTTCAAGTAACGCTTTCTGCTCGTGTTTAGCCACAGTTCGCGCAAAAATTGCCTTGTCTAGCAAGGATGCTCCCAGAGAGTTACTCCCAAAATCTATGGGTATCTCGTACAAACTCTTAACAAGCGTAAAATCCGTAGTTGAGGAGCCAATATCAACTATTAGCACCGCAGATTTGAGTTTGTCATATTCCAGTTTCCCGGCTTCCTTGGCTTGCATGAAAGCAGCCCGCGACTCCGGTACAACGCTCAATATGGGAATGCCAGCTTCTTTAAGTAACTTTTGATATTCCTCGCGATCGTTAGCTGACCATCCTGAAGGACACCCAACGTAAAATTGGCTGGTTTCCCCACCTTCAATTTGTTTGCTTTCTTTTAAAAGATTGTAGTAAGTTTCCAGGAAGCTGCGGATAGTCTTCCTATAATTTAAATCGTTGTTTGGTCTTTCCTTGAAAGAAATTTTGAGTTGAGTAACGCCAGCTTGAATTAATGCTTGCTCGCCGACAAGATAGCCTAAATCGGGATGCCAGCCAAGAGCCGTAATTTGAATTTTCTTGCTATTAACTTCAAGCATCTCCGGCGGCTCGACGCTCTCCACATTCGCTTTAGCCACAGCTGTTTCGCCGTGCCCCAAATCGAACCCAATTGTTTCTAAAACTTGCATATTGTCTTGAAATAGATAATAGGTATTAACTGTTAGGGGAAAGCATTTTTCCATATGGTTTCCCCTTTTGCCTTTTTACTTAATTGCTGGCTCAATTACCCGACCTCGGCGGAGTAAGCGATCGCCCTTAAACAAAGCAGGAGTTATGGTCACGTAATCTTTAGCGTCGCGATCGATATTTGGCTCAAAGTCAAAATGTTCGCGATCGCTCTGCCCTTCTTCCGGTCGATAAATCTGCACGCGAATTCCCTGCTCCATCAAAATTTGTGGCAGAAGTTTAGTCAGCTCCAGCGCCATCTGCGGTCTTTCAAGAAATGACGCACCCGTTAACCTCTGAATAACATTCAAGAGTTCTGGAAGTTCTTCTATACCGCTATCTTCGAGCGGCTTTTTCACTTCTTCAGTACGAGCAACTGCAACATCTATTGTATTCAGCGCATCGGCTATGTTGTCTAAAAGGACTTTGCTATCAACCCGCACGATAGCTTGCGGTACTTCCACAGCTACAGCAGCAACTGAATTTTTTTCCTCCTCGTCTTTGTCAAGTTGCAGCGCAACTTCCAGTCCTACAAGCAGAGACATCAGCAATATCGCCATCCAAGCGCCAGAAGTAGTTCTAGACAAAGAGAACAAAGTGCTGAAGATGCCCGTGCAGATGAGTGCTTGTAGCACTTTCAAAATTAAACTTTTAGCGGAAAACCCTTTAGATCGAGCGGGTATTTGCGTCGTCTCTGGTTGCAAAACTTGCGTCTCGTTTGCAGCACTCAGGCTAGCGATGGACTGCCGCGTCGCATCCAGGAACAAGGACGCCAGACGTATCTGAGATACATTTAGTTTACCCGTGTAATTTTTCTCAAGTCCGTCGAGGCGGTTCTGAACTAACTCAACTACTTGATTGAGACTGGTTGCCTTGTCGATTTCTGTCTCAAGTTCGCTCCGTTCTTTGCCAAAAAGCGTCGATAGTGTTTTCATCGCTTACCAAGACTTTAGCGTTGCCCAAAAGCAGAATGATTTGTCGTCTTACTCAATTTTCGCCTAAATTCTACAGCAAAATTCATGCATCTAGAATAAATGTATGGTCGCGACCATTAAGAAGGTTTTAATTATACATATAATTATGGCGCCGCAGCGCTTTTTTAAGTTATGTGGGGTTTACGGTAATATGCAAATTTTTCTGCCTTTTTTAATTATAGTAATTGGGTAGCGAATATCTCTATTTGTTGAAGTGTGTAAAACCGTACATAAAATATTTTGGTAGTAACTAACAAATAACTTTATTCTACCGCAGGGAACAGTTTAATACCTTGCTCAACAAAAACAAGCGATCGCTTGTTTGCATGACCAGAAGTAAAAATCGCTGCTCCACTCGCCGACAGGTTTTGTGTATACCTAATTACAATAAACCCTCATTCCCAACTAACACCTCTGGCAGAACTAATTTCATACCAAGGTAGTTCTTAAGAACGAGGCAGCGCCAGAGGGATTCCTACAACATAGACAGCAGGCACTTCTTACAAAAACCTAGCTATGACATCCAAAGAAACCACAGAAACGCCAAATAAAAAATCAGAAGACAAAAATTCTGAGCCAATTACGCAGGTACAACGGGATAGTGTAATTACCCGTGAAGACTTGCCAGCTAAGCCATTTCGCATCGGTGTCACCCTAGTAACACTAGGGGCACTACTGCTTTTTTTTGCTTTTTACTTCGGCATCATCAACGTCTAAAGTATTGCTAGCGAACATGAGTTATTCCGCGTTTCACCTTATTTTTATAATACCTCCCATACTCCTACTAGCATGGTTTCAGCGACAACCTCTAGCTGGTATCGGAGGAATTAGAGCATGGATGGGTCTGCCGTTAATTGCCGTTGTGGCGTTTGTTTATACGACACCTTGGGACAACTATTTGGTTTGGCGCGAAGTGTGGAATTATGGCGCTGGGCGTGTGGTGGGTACGATTGGCTACGTGCCAGTTGAAGAATATTTGTTCTTCCTACTTCAGCCACTTTTAACAGGTCTTTGGCTCTACTGGCTGTTTCCTCGCGCAAGCGAACCAATGGAACAGGAAGATAACGTTTGGCTGCGAATAATTGGTTTTATTTTATGGGCAGGTTTAAGCATTGCCGGAGGCTTGATGCTGCAATGGGATAAAACTGTTTATCTTGGGCTAATCTTGGTTTGGGCAAGCCCAATTTTAGCTCTACAGTGGGCAATTGGTGCAAATCAAATTTGGGCTACAAGATACACTTGGCTGATGGGCACTCTGATACCTACGATTTATTTGTGGATTGCCGATCGCATCGCTATAGGGCAGGGTATTTGGAGTATTTCTGAAACATACAGCACTGGATTTAAGGTGTTAGGTTTGCCTATTGAAGAGGCAATATTCTTTTTAGTCACTAACCTGCTAGTAGTTCAGGGACTCTTGCTGCTGCTAATACTAGGAAATGCGCGATCGCCAGTACAACAAACTTAATTTAAACGGTTGCTAACTATCTGCAACATAATTTTTTTGTAGGAGAACGGGAATGGCTGTTAAAGAATTTTTAGAAAAGATTTCTGATACTGTTTGGGAAATTCCTGTTTCCTACAAAGAGGGGATGCGCGTTCCCGCTCGGATTTATGGCACAGAAAAGTTAATTCAAGATTTGGACGAAGCTGTTTACGATCAAATTACCAACGTCGCCACGCTTCCAGGAATAACGAAGTACGCTTTATGTATGCCTGACGGACACTTTGGGTATGGTTTTCCCATTGGTGGCGTAGCGGCGATGGATGTGGAGAAGGGAGGCGTTATCTCCCCTGGCGGTATCGGTTTTGATATCAATTGTGGAATGCGATTGGTAACAACAAACCTCACCTACCATGAAGTCAAACCTTACATCAAAAAGCTGGTAGATAGGCTGTATGAAAGAGTTCCGGCTGGAGTGGGAAGCACTGGTTTTGTGAAGCTTTCGCGGAAGGACTTTCGCAACGTTGTAGAGCAAGGCGCTCAGTGGTGCGTTGAAAATGGCTATGGGTGGGAAGAAGATTTGGAACTGATGGAAGAAAACGGCTGCATTAAGGGTGCCGATTCTGCAAAAATCAGTGAAAAAGCCATCGATCGCGGTTTTAACCAAATCGGAACTTTAGGTTCTGGAAACCATTATTTAGAAATTCAAGTTGCGCGAAAACAAAACATTTTCGATCCTGAGTTAGCCAAGACTTTAGGAATTACCATGCCGGATCAGGTGGTGGTGATGTTCCACTGTGGAAGTCGCGGATTTGGTCATCAAGTGGCGACTGACTACCTGCAAAATTTCCTAAAAGTGATGGAGAGTAAGTATGGAATTAAAATTCTGGATCGAGAGTTAGCTTGTGCGCCTTTTGATTCTCCTCAAGGTCAGGCTTATTATGCTGCGATGAAGTGCGGCATTAATATGTCTTATGCCAATCGCCAGGTTATTTTGCATCGCATACGCGAAGTATTCTCTGAAGTATTGGAACGCTCTGTTGAAGATCTCGGCATGCATATGGTGTATGACGTAGCGCACAATACGGCAAAACTAGAGCGCCATATGGTGGATGGAAAAGAGCGATCGCTCCTCGTACATCGTAAAGGCGCAACGAGGGCTTTTGGGCCAGGAATGGCTGATGTTCCAGAAAGATATAAGAGCATCGGTCAACCAGTTATTATTGGCGGCAGTATGGAGACAGGATCGTATTTATTAGTTGGCGTCCCTACTGGCGATCAAACTTTCTTCAGCACTGCTCATGGAAGCGGAAGAACCATGAGTCGCACCAAAGCGCGAAAAACATGGCGCGGAGATACACTCCTAAAAGATATGCAAAATAAGGGCATTTATGTCCGCAGTACCTCAATGTCTGGACTAGCAGAAGAAGCGGGTGCAGCTTACAAAGATATCGATGATGTTATCGAAGCGGCTGAGTTAGCTGGAATTAGTAAAAAGGTTGTGCGGTTAACTCCTATTGGAAACATCAAGGGATAGTTTATGCAAATACGCACGCCGCTAACAGTTATTACCGGGCCATTAGGAAGTGGAAAAACTACTCTGCTTCGTCACATCCTCGACACTTATTCTAAAAAAATCGCCATTTTGATGAATGAATTTGGCGAGATTGCAATTGATGCCAAAATTATTGCTGGAAAAAATGTCGAGATGGCGGATCTTGGCGGCGGCTGCGTTTGCTGTTCGCTTCTAGGTGAATTTGAAGCTGCTGTTAATGAAATTATTGATACCGTTGACCCTGATATTATTGTAGTGGAGACAACAGGAGTAGCGGAGCCTGATGCTCTTGTTTTTGATATTCAAGAAAGTTTAACAACAGTGCGACTCGATGGGGTTGTCACGGTTATCGATGCAGATGCAATGATAAAATATCCCAGTGTCGGTCACACAAGTCGGATTCAAATTAAAGCAGCAGATACGATACTTTTGAATAAAGTCGATCTGGTGTCTGAAAGCGAGTTAAAAGCAATAGAAGAGAAGTTACGCTCTTTTAATGAAGTCGCTTCAATTATTCGCACCTCTCGCGGTAAGGTAGATCCAGATTTGCTTTTTGGTATTGGTCGAGAGCGAGTGCAACCGCAACCCCATCACGTTCACCAACCCGAATTTGAATCTTTTAGCACTACCAGTACGGCTACTTTCAATCGCCAGCGGTTTGAGGAATTTGCTGACAGCCTTGGAGCAGATGTTTATCGGGCTAAAGGTTTTATAAGATTTCCAGAAGGAATTTATCTGTTTAATTTTGTGGCTGGGCGTTGGGATATGGAGCCATTTGAACAAGAAGCGACCCAGTTGGTTTTTATTGGCAAACTGGTAAGCGAGAGAAAAGAAGAAATTATCGCTCGATTAAAATTGTGCGAGCAATAGTTGAGTGAAGATACCTTTAACTCCCCTTAAAAATAGCAGGGCTATTTCTTGCGACAAGCCATAATATTTTGTCAATATATAGCCGAAAAAAGTGCGTGCATACAAACCATTTTAGCGGTCTTTTCGCACCTATAAAAGGTAGATTTAAAAGTCCGTCCGATTTGCCGTCGGTTAGAAAGTCGAGTACGAGCGAACCTCTTCCTCTGTATGTTGGTTTATTAGTGACAAAGCTAAAAGCAAGGCTCAAGAAAGCGCGCACCGTCCGATTTACACGGTCAATGCAGTCATAGTATTAAACCAATTTCGCTACTGTTCAGCCCAGCTAGAGCAACAGCCATTGTGCAGTCGCAGAGGGTAACTTCAAAGACAGCGGAGGCGATCGCGTCGCGCCAACTCTTAATGGTAAAGTTTAACTAATATGCTGGTGATCCAAGCCTCTCTTTAGTAGCTGTAGCCTTGACTTTTAGTAATCTGGGGGTTTCTAGGCGTTGGTAATTAGAGATTGTCTTGTCAGCAATAACTTATTCTAAATATTGAACGCCTGTTTGAAGAAATAACAGGCACAAAAGCTTAACTCGATGAAAAAAATAGATTTAGTTTTTAGAACAGTTGGAGAAAGAACATCCAAAATTGCCTTAGAGCTGGCTATCAAGAATATTCAGCCTGCTCAAGTGCATATTTTTGAAAATGTTAAGCCTTTTTCCCTAGCTGTTCAGCAAATGCTCAAGATTGACTATGCTTGCGATTTTGTTGTATTCATGGATGCCGATTGCTTGATTATGGAGGATATGACGTTTTTCCTCCAAGGAAATACCCTACCTTATATAGATTGTTACGTCCGGGATAAATTTCGAGGGCAGATACATTGCGGCGTACACATCGTAAGAATAGATGTCGTACAAGCAATGAAAAAAGTACAAGAGCCGACCGACGATCCTAAATATGTGCTAAGACCTGAATCTAGAATTAGGGATTTGGCTATGAGCCAACTTAACTTAGATAAAGTTTTTAAGTCGTTTAAAATTTTCCATGACTTCTGCCAATTCTACAGAGATGTTTTTGTTAAATATGCCTTAAGGGAGTTAAGAAGTCGCACTGATTATCATCAAGCTAAATTAAAAGCCTATCAAGAAACTTGGGAAATGCAAGACGACGATTTAGATTTTAAAGTAGCTAACTATGCAGTTGCCTACGCCAGAGACCAACTACCGTTCGCAGCCTCCGTGCAAGAAATGGCGAAATTTATTGAATATTTACCTAATATTGCTAGCATCGAACTTGTTAAACGAGGAATTCCTGAAAAAGAGCCTTTAACTTTACAAGAGGTAGAAGAGTTATCAGCAAGTCTAAATATTAAAAAGCCGTTCGACACTAATAAAAGGAAAATTTTTGGTATTGGGTTGAGCGGAACTGGAAATGAAAGCTTAACCCTAGCAGTCAATATGCTGGGTTTCAATGTAGCAAGCGCACCCGACGACGAAGTAACTTTGAAAGAATTGATAGCAGGTAACTATGGCTTGACTATTTTAAAAGAATTTGATGGAATAACGGATATAACTGTTGCACCATTTTATGCTCAGTTAGATGAACTTTTTCCAGACAGTAAGTTTATCCTAACTATACGCGATAAAGAATCCTGGCTCAAAGCTGTAGAAGCACAATTCGGGCAACCTGTATTTGAAGGTTTACCCAGTAATGAAAATACAATGCTACTCAGAAAAAGGCTTCGTACTGCTGTTTATGGTACTTATAATTTTGATAAAGAACAATTTTCTTACGTTTACGACCTGCACTATAAAAATGTTGTTGAATATTTTACATACCGTCCCGAATCTCTGCTAATACTTAATATTTATGCTGGAGAAGGCTGGGAAAAGTTATGCACGTTTTTAAAATCGCCTAGTTTAGATAAACCATTCCCGTTCATGAATAAGAGGAATTAGAAGTGAAAGCAGATTTAGTTCTTAAGGTTGCTACAAACGATCCTGGTAAACTGCCGGAAAGAGTCTCGGTTAAAATACTATTGCAGCGTCTTTTTACTTATATTGGGCGCAACAAGTCACCGTTAATAGTGGCTTTGATAATGGTTCTTGGGCTTTCGTTCCTTCAGATTCTTATTCCCCAGATTACGCGCTATGCAATTGATTTTGTCATTCCTGAAAAAAGATTTGATTTATTGCCTTGGGTAGCTGGAGCAATTTTATTGATTTCGCTGCTGGTTGGCATTCTCAACTTCTTCCGCAGTTACATGATGTCGGTTTTTGGTCAGAGGACAATTGACAACCTCAGAAACGACCTTTACAAACACCTCCAAAAGCTTTCAATCAGCTTTTTCAATAACCAGCGGACGGGAGATTTGATGACGCGGTTATCTCAAAACGTAAATACGATTGGGAATTTAGTTACCGCTGACATTGCTGATATTTTGGCTGATAGTTTCACATTTGTAGCGATCGCTGCTTATCTTCTCAGTGCAGATTGGCAACTGACGGTGCTTCTGCTAATAACTTGGCCTCTGATAGTTTACCTTACCCAGGTTTTTGGCAAATCTATGCGAGGCGCTTACTGGGATGTTCAACTACAAGCCGCCGCTGTCAACGATAGTCTCCAAGATACGATAACTAATATCAATATAATTAAGTCTTTTGGCAATGAAAATTATGAAATAGATCGTTTTTCACAGCAGAGTCGTAACTATATGGATGCTAACATTCGTGCTGTGCGTCTTTGGTCGATTTTCTTTCCTCTCATTGACATATTAAACAACCTCAGTAGCGTTATTGTGCTTGTGTTCGGTTCGTGGGAAGTGATGGTTGGTCGGTTGACTATCGGTGAATTAGCAGCTTTTTTGGCCTATATCAATCAAATGAATCAACCGATCAGGCGTTTTAGTAAAGTGATTAATTTACTTCAAAGAGTTGTTGTTGCATTAGATAGGATTTTTGAAATACTTGATACCAAACCAGAGGTGATTGAGAAAGAAGATGCAGTTAATCTGACATCTGTGAAGGGTAGCATTAGATTTGAAGATGTTGAGTTCGCCTACAGGGATGGTGAGACTATTCTCCGTAACTTTAACTTGGAAATTAAACCAGGAATGACAGTTGCTTTAGTTGGTTCCTCCGGTGCAGGAAAAAGCACTGTTACTAAATTAGCTGCTCGTTTTTACGATCCTCAAAAAGGCAGCGTTTTTATTGATGAATGCGATCTAAGAGATGTGAGTTTAGAGTCGCTGCGATCGCACATGGGAATTGTTTCTCAAGAAACTTTACTTCTATACGGCACGGTGCGCGATAATATTGCCTATGGAAAGTTAGACGCTACAGATAGAGAGATTGAAGACGCAGCGAAAGCAGCCAATGCTCATGAGTTTATTATGAGCTTTCCTGATGGTTATAACTCACTAATAGGCGAGCGCGGTGTAAATTTATCAGGAGGACAGAAGCAGCGTTTAGCTATTGCTAGAGTTCTGCTTAAAAAGCCTCGCATTATTGTGCTTGATGAAGCAACTTCGGCATTAGATACTGAGTCGGAACATCTAATTCAAGCATCTTTGTCAGAGTTGTTTAAAGGTCGTACTACTTTAGCGATCGCTCATCGACTTTCAACCATCCAGAAGGCAGATACGATCGTTGTGATGGAAGGAGGTAGCATCTTAGAAACTGGCACTCATTCTGAATTACTCTCTAAAGGTGGAAGATATGCCCATCTACATGACATACAATTTTCACAGCAATACAGCGTGTCAAATCGCTCGGAGATTCAACTAGAAAAACTTGAATCTCCAACAGTAGTAATGTAATCAATTTATTGATAGCTTTTGCAAATGTTTAAAGCCAATTTTTGGAAGCTTATCCAATCCTTCCTAAACTTTCTAAAACAGTTGCTAATTGCCCATTGGCGCTCCCTGCTGGTGCTATTAATAGGCGTGTATTTACCTTTGCAGGTTTTTGGCCTGCTTGCACTAGAGGTATGGGAGAATGAAGGCGGGTTTTCTTGGGATGAACTAATTCTATTAGCAATTCACACTACATCACATTCGCAGCTAGATGTTGTTGCAGTAACTCTAACTAAGCTTGGGTCGGTTTGGACTGTGTTTCCCATTGTTAGCGGGATTGCCCTTGTGTTTTTAATCTACAGACGGTGGCGATCGCTTGCCTATTTGCTCACTACCGCGCTAGGAAGCACTATCATCAACCGCACAGTCAAAATAATAATGCATCGAGTGCGTCCCCAAATATGGGAATCGCCTTCTCCAGAGTTTGATTACGCATTTCCCAGCGGTCATGCAATGACGAGCATGACTTTAGTAGCAGCTTTGGTAATTTTAACTTGGGGTAGCCCTTGGGTCGTGCCAATTCTAATATTCGGTAGCGTGTTTGTTGTTGCTATTGCCTGGACGCGGCTTTATTTGGGGGTTCACTTTCCTAGCGACATTTTGGCAGGATGGATGGTGTCGGTAGCTTGGGCAATTGGGGTTAGCCTGCTTATTAAGCCGCATTTAACTAAAGCGATCGCTGTTAATGATGATGATACTTTAGATGAAAATGAAACTTCATTAAGTCCTGAAGAAACACATTCATTAAACGAGAATTAAAATGTAATTTTTGTCAATATCTCATCAATCCGCGCTGCTGAAAAATGCTTCTTGTATAAAGGCAAATCCTCCAAGCTATGCATATTCGCTCCGAATGAAAACGGCTATAACTTTCCAAGTCTCCTTAAATGGCCAAAAAGAGGAATAGAGGTTCAGAGTTTAGCCAGATAGTTAGCTAAATTCTGAACCCCTCTTTTGCTTATCTAAACAGCTTTATGCAAACTCCGAGCGTCCAGTATAAAGATTGGCAAGTTGGTTGTTACGGCTCAGTGCTACTGCACGACGCACGGCGGCATCTGCATTAGCCAACCCATTACCAAAAGTATTATCCCGGCCCTCTGTTCCTAAATCCATCGCTGTATCGATGAGGATTTGACGCAATTCTCCTCCAGTTAATTCAGAGTTGACGCTCCAAACTAGGGAAGCAATTCCAGCCATGTTGGGATTAGCAGCAGAAGTGCCGTTAAAAGTCATATTTACGCTGCCATCTGGTTCCATCGCTGGTGAGTCTGTTGCTGCCATCAGCGTCAGGCTAGAGCCATAGTTAGAGTAATATGCTCTGTTTACAGAAGTAGCATTTGACAAGCCGTTTACGGTCGATGCGCCTCCACGTTCAAGTGCCCCTACAGACATTACATTACTGTGAGTTGTTTGGAGCCTAGCAACCCCACCACTAAGTACTGGGTCGCTAGTCGTATTGTCTATATCGACGCCACCGTTGCCTGCGGCGATCGCGAACAGCGCAATATCAGAATTATCTTCGATCAACTGCTCAAGTTCCGCTTGCGTGCCACCATCATTTAGCCAATACTCGCCTTGAATGCCGCCTTGGAAGACAAGGCGCTGATTGTTGGCTCTTGCGTAAGCGATCGCGTCACTAATTGCTTGCTGCAAAGAGACACCATTGTAAACGTCATTCACGTATACATTACTGTTCCAGTTGATGCCAGCAACACCCGAACCATTATTAGCAGTTGAAGCCATAATACTGATCGATTGATGCCCATGTCCCGCAGGGTTGTAGTTATCATCATCAGTCGAATCTGTAATCAAGCGGTTTGTTGAAATGTCCACAACATTACCAGTGTTACCAACAGCGGTCAGCACGCCTGAATCCACAGATGACAATAATACGTCACTGGCTCCTTGAGTAAACCGCCATGCACTATCTACATCAGATACATGGAGATTCCACTGAGCAGGGAAGTAATTATCATTAGTACGAACTTGCAGATCTAAGGTTGCCTCATCTATAAAACGCAGGTTTTCAATACCTTGGAAGTAGATTTCTCGACCATCAGCTAGAGTTAGATAGTCAAAAGCTGTACCCCTGAATATTGCTTGATTGGCTGTTGAAGACAATGGATTGAAAGAGGTAAGGCCGATGCCATTTATACTCGTGACACTAGAACGCGAAATGCCTAAGAGGTTCAGCGTATCCGTCCCGCCACGCCCAACAAAGACGTTACCCGTCCCTAGCGCAGCAGAATAATTCAGCGTTTCACCAGCAAAAGTTCCATAGCTAGTATTGCTGCTTTGGTTCCAAGACAAAATGCTTAAAGATTGGGAAGAAGAGAAGAATTCTTGACCGCTGGTAGTGCGAGCAACGGCACGTAGTTGATAATTACCACCAGTTAGGCTGGAAAAGTTACCCAAGTTGAGCAAAGCGTTAGATAAACTAGCTTCACTCCAAGTTCCTAGAGTAGATACAACGCTACCGTTACTCAAGGCTTCCAAACGCACGTTTGACAAAGATAGCGTATTTGCCAAGTTATAGCTAAAGCGCGTCGCTCCACCCTCAAAGATGGTATTAAAAGTGTTGTCCCCAGAAGCATCAACTAAACTGAAGTTGTTGAATATTGGGTCATAATCGGCAATGTTAACAATGGCGCTAGTCGTCGTACCCAGGCTATAACCATTGTCCGCAGCTAGGTTAAGGACAACTGTCTCGTTACCTTCTGCAATGCTGTCATACATAACACCAATGGGCAGTGTCACGCTACTAGCACCTACGGGTATGACAATGCTGTTAGTGAGATTGCTGTAGTCGGTGCCATTAGTAGCACTGCCGCCGACAGTGTAGTTAACTGTAAGTGCATTGGCTGTGCTGCCACTACGGCTAATTCTGAATTCACCTGGATTAGACGTTTGTCCATCTAAGGTTTCGATAGCATTGGGGTCAGTGGCACTGATATTTAAGGTTGGTAGGGTAGAAGTAGTCAAGCTATAGTTGCCCGTAGCGCCACTATTAAAACTGGTGGCTCGCACCGCGTAACTGATGCCCTCTTCGACGGTGAATCTTAGATAGGAATTCGTACCCCCGCCACTGTCATTGTCGGCAGCGATCGCCTCACCCGTGCTTTCATTTACCAATTGCAGGTAAGCATCAAATTCGGCATTGAGGTTGATTAGGATAGTCTCGCCCACCGTTACCCCACTCAGCTGATAGTCATCTCGGAAGCGACCAGTCTGCGTAGGGTTGTCGGAGTCAGTGTTACTCAATGTCCCACTTATGGTTTGGTTGCCACTGATGTCGTTGTCACCAATGGTGACGGTGGCTGCGTTAGCGCTTCCTATACCGTAGGCACTAGAAGTGGCTAAACTGAGGCTAACTGTTTCGTCGCCTTCTACACTTCTGTCATTGATGACATTAATCGGCAGCGTCACGCTGGTTTGGCCGACTGGGATGACGATGCTGTTAGTTATATTGCTGTAGTCCGTGCCATTAGTAGCACTGCCGCCCAGGGTGTAGTTAACTGTTAGAGCATTGGTTGTGCTTCCCGTGCGAGTAATGGTGAATTGTCCTGGATTGGCTGTTTCTCCATTAACTACTTCTAGGGCATTGGCGTCTGTGGACTGGATGGTGACTGTTGGCAGTGTCGTGGTAATTAAGCTGTAGTTGCCCGTAGCGCCACTATTAAAACTGGTTGCTCTTACTAGGTAATTGATGCCGTCTTGGACTGTGAATGAAAGTTGGGAATTAAGACTTCCGCCACTGTCATCGTTATAGGCAATTACCTCACCCGTGCTTTCATTTACTAATTGCAGGTAGGGGTCAAAAGAGCCGTTGAGGTTGATTCGGATCGTCTCGCCCACTGTTAGCCCAGTCAACTCATAGTCATCTCGATAACTACCAGTCCGCGCGGGGTTGTTGGGGTCGGTGTTACTCAATGTCCCACTTATGGTTTGGTTGCCACTAATGTCGTTGTCACCAATGGTGACGGTGGCTGCGTTAGCGCTTCCTATACCGTAGGCACTAGAAGTGGCTAAACTGAGGCTAAGTGTCTCGTTTCCTTCTACACTTCTGTCATTGATGACATTAATCGGCAGCGTCACGCTGGTTTGACCAACTGGGATGACGATGCTGTTAGTGATATTGCTGTAGTCCGTGCCATTAGTAGCACTGCCGCCCAGGGTGTAGTTAACTGTTAGAGCAGTGGCTGTGCTGCCTTGGCGCGTGAAGGTGAATTGTCCGGGATTGGCTGGTTGTCCATTAACTACTTCGAGGGCATTGGCGTCTGTGGGCTGGATGCTGACTGTTGGCAGTGTCGTGGTAATTAAGCTGTAGTTGCCCGTAGCGCCGCTACTATAGCTGGTGGCTCTTACTAGGTACTTGGGGCCATCCTGGACTATGAATGAAAGTTGGGAATTAAAACCTTCGCCACTATCATCGTCAAAGGCAATTACCTCACCCGTGCTTTCATTTACTAATTGCAGGTAGGGGTCGAATTCGGCGTTTAAGTTAATTCGGACTGTCTCGCCCACCGTTAGCCCAGTCAACTCATAGTCATCTCGATAGCGGCCAGTGCGGGTGGGGTTGTTTGGGTCGGTGTTACTTAATGTTCCAGTTACGGTTTGGTTGCCACTGATGTCGTTGTCAGCAAGGGTGATGGTGGCAGTGTTGCTAGTACCGATGGTGTAAGCGTTAGAAGCGCTTAAGGTGAGTAGCGCTGTCTCGTTTCCTTCTACACTTCTGTCATTGATGACATTTATCGGCAGCGTCACGCTGGTTTGACCAACTGGGATGACGATGCTGTTAGTAATATTGCTGTAGTCCGTCCCATTGGTGGCACTGCCGCCGATGGTGTAGTTGACTGTCAGTGCAGTGTTTGTACTACCTTGGCGCGTGAAGGTGAATTGTCCGGGATTAGCTGATTGTCCATTAACTACTTCGAGGGCATTGGCGTCTGTGGACTGGATGCTTACTGTCTGTCCGTCTGTCTGTCCATTAGTGGCATTAAAATTTACCACCAACTCCTTTTCTTGAGCAGACATTCCCACTAACGCATTCAAGCCAAGTTGTGTCAGTTGATTACCTTTAGTCAATGCCGTTGCCTGGTTAGGATTCTGAGCCCCAAAGTGCATCACAATCTTGGTTTCCCCAGGATTCAAGCTCAGGTTGTAGCCGTAGTTCAAAAAACCGATTGGACTGGAGACACTCGTCGGTCGCAAAGCGCCCTCACCCGCTATCACATGCAACATTGTGGGGTCGAATATGCTATCGCCATCATCGGTGACAATCCAGTTATCGGCAGTTGTGAAGTTGGTGTCACCGTTGGAAGTCCTTACCACTAAAGTGCCGCTATCTGAACCCAGGTTTGTGTTCAGATCCACTGTGTAGTTGAGAATACTACTGCCGGGATTGGTGACTATTTCTAGGAACCGGGCAAATGCTTGGTCGGTGGGTATATAAATTTTCCGGGTTACAGAAGCGCCGTTAATTGTCGCTGCACCTATGACTATTTCCCGTCCGTTATCTTCTGTGGTGCCAGTTGCAAAGTTAGGGAAGCCATTGAGTGACATGCCCCCGTCATAAGCATCACTGGTGCCGTCAATAATGTTCCCATTTTGTTGGATGTCCCACAGGTAATTGCCTCCATCAATGAGGTTGAGCGGCAAGGTTGCAGGTGGCTGATTAGCTGCGATCGCTTCGCTATAACTGGAGCTAGATCGGCTACTAATTTGGTTTAGTGGGTCAGCCAGTCCCGGCAGGACTCCTGATGGTGCTAATAATGAATTCAATTGTATAGATGTAGGCTGGATCGAGCTTGCACCTAGTGGACTCTGACGATCTTTAGATTCCAATCCGCTTAACATTGGTTAGCTCTCCTGAAAAATATACTAAGTATTTACACGGAGCTTAAGCTCCCGTCCAAATGCGATTGTTATAGATGCAACTACCCTGCTCAAGTTGGCGAAGCCTTATTTAGGGGGCTATTCTTCCTCAAAACTTGCGATCGCCAGTTTTTTTCCTATCTGTTCGGCTTGATTGTCATTAACAATCAAAACTTGATGATTAACGCTTGAGAAAAATAGCGTTTTATTTTAAGCAAATAGCCCAATAAGCCAGAAACACAGTTTATTTAAAACCATCAACTTTTTTAGAAAACAACATCAATAATTAAGCAAGCACCATCTAGCAGCGAATGCTCTATTTGGATAAGCATCTTGCTTTTTCCATGTTGATGTCGAGTTGAGAAATACTAAAAATTAATTCCAGCGTCAACCTTACCAAGAAGCCTTCTTGGTATGCAATACGCAAACTTTAATTAATCAACTAAGCTAGCTGCGATCGCCAGCCTATAGTCCTCTAGTACCTCAACGTCGATATTTAAACTCGCATTCCCCTTAGTTGCTCCCCCTTTGTCTTTAACTCATCCAAAAAAGTAGCCTATTATGCAAAACTTTAAATATTAATTTTTGTAAAAAAATCGCATAAATGTCTGGAGATTAGTATTTTAAAAAGCACAACAGAAAATTACCCCAGGACTTCATTACCCGTGCCAAAACCTAACTTTTCTCCGTCAGGCTTGAACATACAATTACCCTGGTTTCCAGCGCGACTGGTTATCAACAGGGTATGTTTAATGACAATTAAGCCTGATATAATATTTGCTTTGCCCAAAAAATAATGGCTTGTAGTGCGTGATTCCGCTTATTTTATTGGGCGCGAGTTGTTAGGTGACAAGTAGTTGTGTGTAGGTTTACATAGAACGTAAAATATCTTTACAAAACCTTGATAGTGGCTTATGGGGTTGATTGCTGAGGAAGCACTCATAACAAGGGCAAAATCAAGCCAGACAGCATCGGCGATCGCCTGTTATTTTTTATTAATTCTGTCGAATAATTCTCTATTAATTCTGTCGATTACCCTAACAGCCACGAACTCAGGCTCGGTTATGATAACTCTTTCAGCCGCTCCATCTTGTCGATAATAAATCAAAGCGAGCGGTTTGTGTCCGGGCTGATAGAGATCCGATTCAGATTTCAAGAAATACTTTATGCCCTCTTTACTTATCCCTGGTTGTAGAGATATTTTAGCGGGCACCCCCAACTCTTGGGGTGTCGAACTCATTAAAACTTTATTGTCATCTGCGTCTACAACTACCAGCCGAGTAATTTCAGTTTCTGTCGGCTTTTTAGAATTATTATTAATATTTAATATAATCTTCGCATAGCTACTAACTTTGGGATCAGCCACGCTGGAGGCGAAGAATTTCACTGTTATACTGGCGCGATCGCTCTCAATGTTCGTTAAGTTGTTTTGCGCTTGCACATTCACAACAGGCGCTAATGTTGTGGAATTGCTTGGATTTGCCATCATATTATATGAAGTCACAAAGCCGATTGCCATTTTGATACAAGCCAGATAAGTTATTAAATCCATTTAATAACTCCTTTGAACCCTTGTTAATGAGCCTATGGACATTGATTGAAATTATAGTAATAAAGCGCTCAACTCTGTTATCGTATTGAGGGTTTTAGAGTTGAGCGCTGGGTTATTAAGGTTACGTTTAGATACCCGACTTCGCAGGAGTTGTCGGGTATCTCGCCTTCTCGAATCATTTAGGATTGCTATACCAGCATTAATTTTCGCCATACAGATCAACCCCGCGATCGCATAGTTTGGGGTCGCATAATTTCTATATGTTTAACTGCTTCCCTGCGTAAGAGCGTGTTTATTAATGATGGGTAAGCAGTAATTAAAACTTACCAAATTTAGCAGCTAGATTTACTGAAAGATTCAGCAACTATTTACATTGATGCCTGTTGGCGTTGATACAATGACCAGTACAACCCTTTCTTTTGAATCAGTTCTTGGTGCGTTCCTTGCTCCATCAGCACGCCTTTCTCTAGCACCAAAATCAAATCTGCTCGCTTCAATGGTTCAAATCGGTGAGCAATCATAAACATAGTTCGATTTGCAGAAACACGCTGTAAATTCTGCAAAACTTGTTGCTCAGTTTCGCTATCCAACGCGCTAGTAGCTTCGTCTAAAACTAATATTGGCGCTTGCGAAAGGAACAAACGAGCAAGAGCAATGCGTTGTCTCTGTCCTCCCGATAAAGCTGTACCCCGTTCTCCCACATTGTTCTCGTAGCCGTGCGTAAGGTCGCTGATAAAATCGTGAGCAGCAGCTAGCCTCGCAGCGTCTACAACTTGCTCTGCGGTAATGTCTGGATTTCCCAGAGTGATATTTTCTAGGATAGAGCCGTTGAATAGAAAATCCTCTTGCAACACTACACCAATTTGTTGCCGCAAAGAGCCTAAATCAGCACTTTTTATATCAAATCCATCGATAAGAATACGCCCTGATTCTACTTGATAAAGCCGTTGCAGAAGCTTAGAAAGGGTACTTTTACCCGAACCGCTACGACCGACAATTCCTACAAACATCCCAGGCTGAATGGTGAAGGTAATTCCCCGCAAAATTGGTTCTTGATCGGGTCGATAGCGGAAGAAAACTTGTTCAAAATTAACTTCACCTTTCAAGGGCGGTAAAACTAAACCCGCGCCTGGTTCAGCTTCGGGTGCAACGTTGAGAATATCTCCAATTCTGTCTACTGAAAGCAGAACTTGTTGGAGATTTTGCCACAGTTGAACTAATCGCAAAAGTGGTCCGGTTACTCTGCCCGAAAGCATTTGAAAAGCGACTAGCTGACCGATGGTTAATTTCTGTTCTATAACTAATTTGGCTCCAAACCAGAGAATGAGTAAGCTGGACAAATTGGTGAGAAAGTCACCAATATTGCTGCTGATATTGGAGGTTGTGGAAGCTTTGAAGCCAGTGCGGATGAAGCGTGCAAATAGACCTTCCCAGCGATCGCGTGCTGTATTCTCTGCTGCATGAGCTTTTACTGAATGAATCCCCGTTACTGTCTCGACTAGAAAAGATTGACTGTCAGCGCTGCGGTTAAACGTTTCATTCAGCCAGTTGCGTAAAATTGGTGTCGAAACCAATGTCAAAATCGCAAATAACGGAATTACCGCCAAAGCAACTAAAGTGAGTTTGACATTGTAGTAAAACATCAATGCCAAATACACAACCGTAAAGATGCTGTCTAAAATAACAGTTAGCGCAGTTCCGGTGAGAAACTGACGGATATTTTCTAGTTCCTGAACTCGCGCAACTGTATCTCCTACCCTGCGAGATTCAAAATAAGCTAGGGGTAGACGCATCAAGTGCCGAAAAACTTGAGCTGATAGACTTAGATCCAGACGACGGGCAGTGTGAGTAAAAATGTAGAGGCGCAAAATTCCCAATATTGCCTCAAAAGAAGAGACACCAAGGAGAGCGATCGCCATTACATCTAAAGTAGCCAAACTCTCCTGCACCATCACCTTATCAATAATCACCTGAGTGATTACTGGCGTCGCCAAACCCAACAGTTGCAACGTGAAAGATGCCAACAACACCTCTATCAGCAACTGTCGGTAACGCCAAACCGCAGGTAAAAACCAGCCAAGGTTAAATTTTTCTTGTCGCTGGATAGGTTCAACTTGCCACAGCTTCCCATTCCAACCAGCTTCCAGCATTGTCTGGGAAATTATTTCGCAAGTCTGACCGGGATTGAGAGGGTCGGCGATAATCAGAGAATTACCCCTCACCTCGTAGACTACAATCCACTCAAGCTGGGGTTTCCGACCATTAGCGGGTGCGGCGAGTTGCCATTGCAGCAAAGCTGGAAAAGTTAGCTGTCGCAAATCTCGCTTTGATGTAACTAGGCGTCGCAGTTGCAGCCCCAATTTTTCCCCAGCTTCCACAACATCTCTGGGGCGTTTTCCCCTGAGTTGGCGTTGCACCCATTCCAACGAAGCGGGGTTCTGCAACTGTTGCGCCACCATTGTTAAGCAAGCAGCAGCGGTATTTAAGCTAGAGACAAAAGGATAATTCTGTGCGGGCGATCGCCCCTGTTTTCTGATTACGTTTGCAGGCGCAGTTGTTTGTTTTGCGTCCTGTACCGTTTCTTCCCTTCCGACTTCTCCCCCTTGATGGGGTGGAATTAGGGGGGGTGAGATAGGGCGCTGTTCCTCACTTGCAGGAAGTGGGGGAGTCGAGTTGATGGCGATCGCGGGCAAGTCGATTGGGGGTTGTTCTGGCTGTAGAAGCGCTAGCAAAGCGGTACTTTGTTGGGCATTCCAAAAGCTATCGATTTCTGCTGATGAAACTTCAGCCCACAGAGCAGCATCCCACGCCACTACAATTACTTCTTTGCTAGAAGCTACAGCTTTGAACTGTCCGGGATACTCTAGCAAAGTGCCGAACCAGTTACCCGCCTCTAAAGTTGTCACCACGGGCGATGCAGGAGCCGCCCCGGCGACTGCTCCTTCTTCCCTCAAGCGAACTTTACCAGAAACAACTAAGAACTGGTCTTTGGGATTGTCCGCCGACCAAATTTTTTCTCCAAGCTTATAGCGCCGAATTGAGGCTCGATCTTTAAGTAGAACTTGCTGTTGGGGAGTCAGCCAGCAAAAAGGTGGCTCGTCCCCAGGTATAGAAGCAATAATTTCACTTCGTAGAACTTCAGCATCTACAAGGTTCAGTCCGGTTGAACCTTGACGGTCATTTTTTTGATTTTCTCTGCTAGCCATTGCTCAAAAAGCTCATTTTGTAGTCCTTCTTTTAGTTGAGCATCTTCTAATGAAGCTGGGAGAAACTGCTCAACTCGAAATAGAGCATAACGTCCTTCCAGTTCTATCGGCCCTACTAAGTTTCCCGGGCTGGCAGAATCAACCGCAGCCCTTAGTTTATCTGGCATTGAACCTCGACTGACTGGCCCCATCATGCCGTTGACAATGCGATCTTCTGTGAGGGAATATTCTTTGGTTAGTGGCTCAAAGCTGGCTCCTTCATCGATTTGGGCGTGTAGCTCCTCAGCTAGTTCCGGAGAGGCAACAACTAGACGAGATAAAACTACCCGATCGAGAAAGAGTTTGCGCTCAATAAAATATTCTTGCAGTCTAGGTTCTGCTATTTGAGCTTTCAGCATAGCTAACTTATAGCCATAACTCAACTGCTTGTGGAAAGTCGGATAGTCTGTACCGTTACGAGCCAGCCATTCGCTGAAAACTTTCGGGTCAGCCAGTTGGTTTTGCAAGCGAAAATCGATAACTGCCTGCTCAGTAGCAGCGGTAGCGTCAAACGATCGCGTTTGCAGTTCTTTTTCTATGATGTACTGGCGTAGTATATCTCCGATAAAAGTCCCTAGTTTGCCCGAGGCTTGCAGATATTGCAGGGCTTGCCCAAGGGAAACGGGCTGGTCATCAACGATTAGAAATGATTCAGCTGGCATGAAGAAATTACTTAGAACTCCCACAACCATTATCTTCCGATAATCGAGAATTGCACCCTAATACTAGAGATAGCTAGCAATAAGTCTTTCATTAATATGGTGGCGATCGCGCTATGGCTATTGCTGACATTAAAAATGCGTAGCAAAGCCGCTACGCATTTCTTTATACTAAACAAACCTCATTCAACTAGCTCAACCAGCCAAGCTGGCGACCCAACTAAAGAACCCACACCTCACGTCCGTTCACACCATCATCGGCTGTAAAGTACAGGCTGCCATTGACATTCGTGAGATTTGCAGGAGTGGAACTGCCCGATCCTAAATTAATATCTCTGACCATCACAGTCCCGGAGTAAGTACCGTCGCTCATCCACAACTCAGTCCCCCCAGATGCAGCAGAGGCCGTAAAGTATAGATTCCCGTCGATATTGGTGAGATTAGCAGCAGACGGAATATCTTTGACGATAACAGTCCCCGCCTCCGTGCCGTCACTCTTCCACAGCTTCGACCCGTTGCCATCATTTAGCGTGAAGTATAAAGTGCCCCCCACGTTAGTCAGATTGCCAAAAGATGAAGTGCCAGAAGCAGGCGCAATCTTTGTCACCAGCTCCGTCCCCGGCTGAGTACCATCGCTCTTCCAAAGTTGATACCCGTTCGCTCCGTCGTAAGCAATGAAGTAAAGGCTGTTACCGACCTTGGTGAGGTTTAGAGGTGACGAACCACCAGCACCAGAGTAGATATCGCTTACAATAATTGTGCCAGCAGCAGTGCCATCGCTCTTCCACAGCTCTATCCCATAGTTCGGGTCGTAGGCTGTGAAGTAGAGGTTGCCATCTATATTAGTGAAATTGGCTGCTACCGAATTGCCTGCACCTGGGTTGATGTCTTTTACGATAACAGTGCCAGCAGCAGTGCCGTCGCTCTTCCAAAGTTCTGTTCCGTTCGCTCCATCATTAGCGGTGAAGTACAAAATGCCATTGATGTTGGTGAGATTTTGAGGGGAAGAACTACCAGTTCCTGAAACAATATCTTTTACCATCACAGTTCCGGCAGCCGTGCCATCACTCTTCCACAGCTCGGTTCCGTTGGCTCCATCATTAGTTGTGAAGTAGAGAATGCCATTGACATTAGTTCTGGCTATGGCAGGAGGCAAACTGCCATAGCCAGAACTAATGTCTTTTACCATCACAGTCCCAGCAGCCGTGCCATCAGTCTTCCAAATTTCTCTGCCGCTGACCCCGTTCTCGGCGGTAAAGTACACGATGCCATTGACGTTAGTGAGATTGGCAGGAGAAGAACTGTTAGGGCGTGTTTTCAAACTACAACCACAAAAGAATAGAGGCGATCGTAATCATGGCTGTATAATTTGCAGCAAGTTTCTCATATCGGGTAGCGATACGTCGAAATTGCTTGAGTCGATTGATAGCGCGTTCAACAACGTTGCGTTGACGATAGATTTCACGGGCTAAACGGACCGCTGCGCGGTTCATTCGATAGTCGTGGAATTGTCAGACGGATACCGCGACGACGTAAGTAATTACGTATGCGACGACCTGTGTAGCCTTTGTCTCCAACTAATCGGAACGGGCGTAAACGTGGACGACCTCGCCCAGAACGCTTAACAGCACCTTGTTCCATTAATTGTTCAAGAAAAATTGACTCGTTACGCTGACCTGGACTAAGCAGAAAAGTTATCGGTTTACCTTTCCCTTCACAACGTATGTGTATTTTTGTACTGAAACCACCCCGATAACGACCTAGTTTTTCGTCTTCTTCGCCCCTTTTTTTCCACCAGCAGCATGTTGGTGGGCACGAATCACGCTGCCATCGACGTAATGAACCTCCCAGTCTAGCTTTCCTTGTTTGTCTGCCTCGGCTTGTAGGTTTTCTAAGACTTGGTTCCAAATCTCAGCTTTTTGCCACCGATAAAACCGAGTTGCCACACTTTGCGACTTTCCATAACGTTCTGGCAGGTCTCGCCACGGTGCCCCAGTTCTTAGTATCCAGAGGATGCCATTAATCACCTGTCGGTGATCGTGATTGGGCTTACCTGTTTGCGGTTTTTGCGGTGGCAGTAGCGATTTTAACAAATCCCACTGCTCGGTAGTTAAGTCTCCTCGATTCATCAACACACCCTGCCTGCGAGCGCGTCTTTTTTAGGATACAACGAGTTTGAAAACACGCCCTAGTAGATAAGTTGAGACTTTTAGGAGTAACGGCATCATTTAACCCTGACTCCCAATTCACGTCAGACGTTGCAGCGAGGTATGCAGAGCTGGACAAGAGTTTACCATCCATCAACCACACGGCATTGTCCCCCGTCGCATAGTTGCGCCAGAGGATATCTGCTTTGCCATCCCCGTTGAAGTCGGAATTGTTAACACTCCCCCCGTCTATTGGGGCTGATGCCAAAACCGAGGGTGCAGAACTGCTCAACCCGTAACCGACGTATCTGCGTTAAGTCCAGGAGCAACTGATGCTTTTGACGCCTGTGCTTGCCAGTCCAGTCCACCAACAGTTAGGTTTTGTTGCAGCAGTTCTGATGCAGAAGCCATGGAAGTCCTTCCGGTTGCGTTTGGCACAACATTATAAGTGTTTATACGGTGTCCGCATCATAACCTTGGCGAAATAATTTAAAGTTTTAATAAAGCTGGGCTGTCCGCTGCTAGAGTTGCAATGCCTCAATGCCATCAGTTGAGAACCACATGAAGATAGCACATACCAATACGCACTCATAGCGATCGCTGTTGGATTTATTGACAAAATTCTCTATAGGTGAATAGCGAGATTATAACTATTGCTGTAGACTTTTACACACAAATGTGAATGGGTTGGCAGGTGGAGCGATCGCCATCAAAAAGGAAAAGGGCGATCGCACTATAAAGCGATCGCCCTTTGATATGTAGCCCCGGAGGGCAATTTATACGTGCTAACCCCTTAGACAGAACTTAGCTTTAAGCCAGAAACGGGGGAGCCTAGATGCTCCATATCTGATCTCCGTTAACCCCGTCATTGGCTATGAAGTACAGAGTGCCATTGACGTTGGTTAGCTGGTCAGGGTTCGACCCGAGAACTCCTGGGTTGAGGTCTTTAACAATGACTGGTCCCTTTATGCCATCGATCTTCCACAATTCAGTTCCGCTCAGAACTGGTTGCTTAGTAACAGGGTCTTCGATTGTGCCATTGGCTGTAAAGTACAGAGTGCCATTAACATTGGTGAGCTGGTCAGGGTTTGAATTGAGGCTCCCCACTCTGAGGTCTTTGACCAAGGTCGGTGTCGTGCCGCCGGTGGTCTGCCACAGTTCGCGCCCGTTGGTAGCGTCAGTGGCTGTGAAGTAAAGTATGTTACCGACAGCAGCGAGGTTGGTTGGCGAGGTACCGGTCATCGCGACTATGCTCGTTCCCGCATCACTGCCGTCAGTCTGCCACAACTTGGTCCCGTTGCCATCACTAGCTGTGAAGTACAACGTACTCCCCACCAATGTGAGATTCGCAGGAGACGAACTGACAGCCCCAGCAATGATGTCTTTTACTATGAATGTCCCCCCTGGGCCGGTCTTCCACAACTCGCGCCCGTTGGTTGCATTAGTAGCCGTGAAGTACAGCGTGCCATTAACATTGGTGAGATTTTCAGGAGAGGAACTGCCAGCCCCGGGGTTGATGTCTGTTACTCTGACCGTGCCGAGTGTCGTGCCGTCGCTCTTCCACAGCTCAAATCCGTTGTTTCCATCACTAGCTGTGAAGTACAGCGTGTTACCCACAACGGTGAGATTGGTAGGAGACGAACTGCCAGTCCCAGCGATGATGTCTTTGACCAAGACCGTGCCGAGTGTCGTGCCGTCGCTCTTCCACAGCTCAAGTCCGTTGGCTGGATTAGTAGCAGTGAAGTACAAAGTGCCATTGAAGTTGATGAGATCGGCGGGGTCTGAACTGCCAGTCCCTACAAAGATGTCTTTGACTAGCGTCGTTATACCCATGATGTCGGTCTTCCACAGCTCAAGCCCGTTGCCAATAGTGTTCCCACCCCCGTCTTTAGTTGTGTTATCGGCCACGAAGTACACCGTGCCATTGACGTTGGTCATTAAGGAAGGAGACGAACTCCCAAGCCCCGGTACGATGTCTTTTACCATATTCGTACCTTGAAGACTGCCGTCGGTCATCCAAAGCTCGTTCCCAAAGGTTTTATCGGTTGCTGTGAAGTAGAGGGTGTTATTGCTGCCAGCGGCGAGAAAGTCAGCAGCGGCCCCAGTAGACCCCTCGTTAACATCTTTTAACAGTACCGTGCCTGCCGTTGTGCCATTGCTCGTCCACAGCTCAACTCCGTTAATTTGATTATTGGCAGTGAAGTAAAGGGTGTTCTTGAAGTTAGTGAGATTGGTAGGAGACGAACTGTTAGCCCCCAGTACGATGTCTTTGACAATCGTTGTGCCTGCTGGGGTGCCATCGCTCTTCCACACTTCAGGCCCGTTGACATCGTTATCGGCCACGAAGTACAACACGCCATTGACGTTAGTGAGATTATTAGGGTTAGATCCGAGAGTATTTCCAGTCGTACCGCCAGCCACCACATTGATGTCTTTCACCATCACTGTGCCCGCTGCCGTGCCGTCGCTCCTCCACAGCTCGTTCCCCTTGAGTCCGTCATTGGCGACGAAGTACAACACGCCATTGACGTTGACAAGATTATTAGGAGAAGAATCTAAAGTCCCCGAACTGGAAGGAGTGGTGTTGATGTCTTTTACCATCACTGTGCCCCCAGTAGAGCCATCGCTCGCCCACAGTTCAGCTGCGTTGGTTCCGTTATTGGCGCTGAAGTATACCTTGCTACCGACAGCAGTTAGATACAGGGGAGTTGAACTGTTTATTCCAGGATTGATGTCTTTTACGATAGCCGCAGAAATGCCATCGGTTTGCCACAGCTCAGTTCCCTCGGTCTGGTTACCGGCTGTGAAGAACAGCCTGTTACCCGCAACCGTGAGATTGGTGGGATTTGAACCGGCAACTCCAGAGTAGATATCTTGTACCATCTTCGTGCTCGCCGTCGTGCCCTCGCTCACCCACAGTTCGCGCCCGTTGGCTGCGGTATTTGCTGTGAAGTACAACTTGTTATTGAAAGCAATGAGATTATCAGGAGAGGAACTGCCAGATCCTGGGTTGATGTCTGCAACCATCGCTGTTCCCGCCATCGTCCCGTCGCTCGCCCACAACTCAAGCCCGGTCGTCCCGTCATTGACTGTAAAGAACAGCTTGTTACCGACAGCGGTGAGATTGGTAGGAGCCGAACCGGTACCACCCGCTCTGATGTCCTTGACCATTACCGTCCCTCCCGTCGTGCCGTCACTTCTCCACAGCTCTCTACCACTTACACCGTCATCGGCTGTGAAGTACAGTATGCCCCCCACGTTGGTGAGATTGTCAGGGGCCGAATTGTTAGGCGATCCGGTAGTAGTCGTACCTGCGAAGATGTCTTTAACCAGAGTTGTCCCTGCTGTCGTACCATCGCTTCTGAACAACTCAGTGCCAACGTTCTGGGTAACGCCTTTAGCGTCAGTCGTTGTGCCATTGGCCGTGAAGTACATATAATTCCCTGCAACAGTCAGCTGTTGAGGTAAGGAAGATTTACTTCCTGGGTTGATCACCTTGGTCAAGCTTAATTCCCGCTTAACTGTAATCGTGGCAATTTCCACTGCGGTGCTGAAGGCTGTTATTCCACCGTTTACGCTAGTATCAGCCGTACCGCCATTGATGCCGCTGGTCTGATCCCAAGCGCGGAAAGTAATTGTTGCATCGCCAGCAAAGTCTGTTTTGGGTACAAAGCGCAGCTTAGCGTTCGTTGCCACCAATCTCGACGAACTTACAGATACAGGGCCAACCGCCGTCCAGCTTGCACCATTGTCAACAGAGAACTCCCAACTGCCGTTGGCGTTGTCTGCCGCTGTGATTGCAACTCCTTCTACTGGTGCCGGTGTGATGTCTACATCGGTAATGGAGTCGCCGATAATGTCAGCAACAAGTGTGCCTGTATTGGTATTGAGGGGCTGGTTCTGCTTAATTGTTGTAAGTACGGGCGAACCGCTGTTGTCTAGGACAGGCGCATCGTTTACTGGGATGACATTGAATTGAAAGGTAGTGTTGCCAACTGTGCCACCTGCGCCATCAGACACGGTGAAGTTGAAGCTATCGCTGGTAGTCTCGCTACCGTTGTGTTGGTAAGAGAGCAGTTTGTTGTCAATATCCGCTTGGGTAAACTTTGCACCTGCAACGATCGCTTTGCCGCTATTTAGCAGAGTACCGTTAGCTAGTCCGCCAGTACCGAGTGTATAGATCAGCTGTGCAGGGGTGTTGTCCGGATCTGTAGCTTTGAGATTGATTGTGTTGATAGTCCCCGTCTCCCCTTCCTTGAGCGACATACCCGGATTTGCATTCAACACAGGTATATCGTTAACTGGGACGACATTGAATTTGAAGGTGGTATTGCCAACTGTGCCACCTGCGCCGTCAGACACGGTGAAGTTGAAGCTGTCGCTGGTAGTCTCGCCACCGTCGTGCTGGTAAGCGAGTAGTTTATTGTCAATATCTGCTTGAGTAAAGGTTTGACCTTGGGCCAGAGCTTTGCCGTTATTTAGCAGCTTACCGTTAACTGGTCCACCTGCACCGATTGTATAGAGCAGCTGTGCAGGGGTGTTGTCTGGGTCGGTAACTTTGAGATTGATCGGGTTTATAGTTACCGTTGCACCTTCATTCAACGAGATACCCGGATTCATATTCACTGCGGGTATGTCGTTAACTGGTTTGACATTGAAGTTGAAGGTGGTGTAGCCAATAGCGCCGCTACCACCGTCAGACACGGTGAAGCTGAAGTTGTCGCTGGTAGTTTCGCTACCGTTGTGCTTGTATGTTACTAACCCCTTGTCGATATCGTCTTGGGTGAAGGTCGAATCTTTAGCAAGGGCGATGTTGCTCTTTAGCAGGCTGCCCTGAGTTACACCAGAAAAAACTTTATAGGTAAGTTGTCCAGCTGTTTTACCAGGTTCGCTAACCGATAGCTGGGTATTGCTGATTGTCCCTCCTGCGCCTTCATCGACAGCCAGACTGCTGTTTTTATTTAGCAATATCAGATTGCTGGTAGATACGCTCAGATTATAGAAAGTGTTCTGGTCTGGACCTGGCAAGACGCGGATATAGTAAGTGCCTGCGGCTAGGCTTTTAGCAATTGATTCGTTTGCAGTGCCAGCGTTACCGGAACCAGCGATCGCAGTACCATTACTGTCGAGCAGTTGCACGTCAGCATTTGCACCCAAGTCGCTGAGTGCTAAATTGAAGCTACCCCCAGCCCCTAGAGTAAATTTGTAGTAGTCATTCCTGTCAGAACTGCCCACCCAATCAGAATAGGTGCTGGTGGTTGGGCCAACTGTGATGTCGCGGGCATAAGCCAACTTGTTATTCGCGTTGTCTAAAACTCCATTATTTAGACCTATCTCCCAGTTAAGGTCGCTTACCGTGCTTGGGTACTCTAGGCCCGATAGCTTTATACCATTCATAAGCCATATGGCATTTTGGCCTGTTGTATAGTTGCGCCAGACTAGATCCGTTTGGCCGTCGCCGTTGTAGTCCCCCGTCCCCGCCATGATCCATTTAGTGTCTTCTACAGCGGTGGTGTACTGAACATCAAGCAGCGTTGTACCATTCATCAGCCAGATAGCATTGGCTCCATTCGCATAGTTGCGCCACACTATATCTGCTTGGCCGTCACCGTTGAAGTCGCCCGTTCCTGTTGGTTTCCAGCTGACTTCTGGGTTTTGGTTGATGTCTTTAACGTCAAGCAACTTTGTCCCGTTCATCAGCCATGCCACATTTCTCCCCGTCGCATAGTGACGCCAGAGTATATCCGTTTTTCCATCGCCGTTGAAGTCGTCCGCTCCCTCTATTCTCCAGGTGGGGTCATCGACGACGGGGAAATCCGCAGTAGTGCTAACGATAATTGTGCCATTCATCTGCCACAAGGCATTTTGCCCCGTCTCATAGTTGCGCCATATTAGGTCGTCTTCTCTGCCATCACCCGTGAAGTCGCCTGTTGCTTGTAGTTTCCAGTTCGGGTCCGTTACAACGGGATTGATATCAGTCGTGTTTGAGTAGGTCGAGCCATTCATCTCCCAGGCAATAGTGCGTCCTACTCCATAGTTGCGCCAGAGCAGATCGGCTTTGCCATCTTGGTTGACATCGTAGCCTACTTTGGGGGTAGGAGCAGGGGGGGCAATATTAGGTGCAGAACTGCTTGAAGTGTAGCTGGGAACGCTCAGTCCGGGGGCAACTGGCGCTGTTGGCTGCTGTGCTTGCAGTGCCAATTGTTGATCTGATGTAGATGTCATTGATTTCCTCCGATCGAGTTTGGCTCAATCCTGTAAGTACTTATATCTATTTATGGCTACTCGATCCTAATGGACACCCCTAATGTTTTGCCAACAGTATTAATGCGGTATTTGTGAATTATTACAAAATCTTTAACCGCATAAAATATTTTTGAATTTGGCGTCAAGCTTGATTACCCACTACTTGTGGTAGATGCATTTTTAAAACTAAAAATGCTATAGTAACCAACGCCATAGCAAAGCAAACATCAGGGCGGCGAGCGCGCCTATAAATGTATTAATTACATTCACTAATTCATTCGTTAGATAGATGTATTTAGCTTGCAGTGTGGCTCCAATTACGCTTTCTATATTGGTGGCAATGAATGCTGCTAAAAGGCACCAAAGCACGCCTAGCGAATCAATCAAGCCCACTCCCCAACCAAGAAGTGCGATCGCTGCTGACCCCACTACCCCAGCTAATGTACCCTCTAAACTTATTGCACCTTCTGTCCCCCTCGCTACTGGTTGTAATGTGGTAATCAAAAATGTCCGCTTACCGTAGGCTTTCCCTACTTCACTAGCGCAGGTGTCGGAAAGCTTGGTGCTGAAACTTGCAACATAACCCAGTAATAGCAGACGCACAATATCATTAACAAGTTCCCGATCTGCACAAATTTCTACAAAATTAAAGCAACTAATCGGTACAACGAGAACGAGCAAGGCACACAAAGCAGCAGTAAAAGCAGAACCCCAAACATTTTCTGGCCCCCGCGCTCCCGACCGTTTTTCTGCAATTCCCTCGGCTTCTTTTATATCCATGCCAATGCGCGTGACTCCAGAGCCAACAAGGAAATAAAACAATACCACTACATATCCTTGCCAACCCAAAGTACCCCAAATAAGAACGCCTAGCAGCCAGCCGTGCAATAAACCTGCTGGGGTTAGTAACTTTTTGGGAGCTACGAAGGCGATCGCTAGTAACGCCGCGTTCAATGCGATCGCAACTAACCAGGGATTTTCAAAATTAATATTAGGTAGCATAAGCATATCGATTGCAGCTTCTCACTTTTGCCACAATATTAAGAGCCAAACCATTAAATCGTCTAGCCTGCTAGTTGGGCAGAACATTTGTAAATGCCAACTTTAATTGTCTATAGCACATGCTTACTATGAACCAAGTCCTATTTCATCTCGCCTTCCCCGTTACCAACATCGCCCAAACTAAAGCTTTCTACGCCGATGGATTGGGCTGCGAAGTCGGGCGCGAATCTCCCAGCTCGATAATTCTCAACCTCTACGGTCATCAGATTGTAGCTCACGTTACCCATGAACCGCTTGCCCCCCAGCGCACTATTTATCCCAGACATTTTGGGCTAGTCTTTACACAAGAAGCTGATTGGGAGAACCTTTTAGCACGGGCGCAAGAGAAAAAATTGAATTTTAGAGAACAGCCTAGACGCCGATTTGAGGGCTTACCCACCGAGCATCGCACCTTCTTTCTAGAAGATCCGTTTCATAACTTGCTGGAGTTTAAATTTTACTGTCATTCTGAAGCGATTTTTGGCGATCGCGAATTTGCTCTGGTGGGCGATCGCGTTTGATTGGTTGGGAAAGTGCGATCGCTATTGCATCCAAACTCCTGCGGTCTGTCACCATCCAAGCATGACCCAAAACTGGCACTTGCACTTCTCGACCTACAGGCATTTTTGAACTGGTGGGCGGAACGATCATTAGATCGTAAGGCGTCCAGATAGATGTAAAATTCACCTGCTCCAGCATGGCTGCATCTTGATTTAAATCCGCTAGAAAAGCACTTTTAGGACGCATTTGAACGCAGCCAGGGCCAGAGCGCAAGTAGCCCGTTACAGTTCCGTTGTGGGGCGAAGAGACTGTAATAAAGCGCCCTACGCGGTTAATTCCCCCTAGTCTCTGAACATAATAGCGGCTGACGATTCCGCCCATGCTAAAACCAACAATATCCAACTGTTGTTCGGGATCGAAGGTCTTGGCGATCCACTTGGCGACTTGTTCGGCTAGTTTGTCAAGACCCGCGTCTCCATTATTCGGTATGAGATCTAGGTCGTACACGTACCAACCCTTGCCCGTCAGGTAGTAAGCCATTTTCTTAAATATGGCTGTCGTGTCGTCGATGCCGTGAATCAATAACACGGGATTGCGATTGTTTAAGTCGTTCATGTTGTCTGGGTATCGCTTCTAAACTCCAGCTTAGACGGGTGCGATCGCTTTCCCCTCTGCCTGGGTGCAGTTTGGTTCATTGGCCTAAGCCTTTTGAGTACAAAATGAGATAGAAATCAATATTTGTAAATTTCTTGCTGCTTGGCTCATATCTATGCAAAGTTACTATAAGCGATCGCTGTTTATGTAAAGTTTTATGTAAAATTTAAAATAAATATTGCGATTGAACGCCAGGTAAATTCATAATTCAATATAAATACCACTTGTAGGGATACCTCGCGAGGCATCGAACCGCCAAGGGTAAGAAAAAACAACAGGCTATTTTGTGGCGCAGATGTTGTAATAACAAAGCGGAGAACAATAGCTCCGCTTACAGTCTTATAATCACAAAGACTAGCGATACAGACAGTTTTTTGAACTCAGTCAAAGCCATCTAAAAGTCAGGAGTAACGATCAATGTTTGGTTTTATTAAAAAGTTTTTCGGCGGAATTGCCGCCTTCATTACCGGGCTTTTTAGCTCCAATAAATCTCCCGAAATCAAGTCAAGCTCTCCCAAAGCTAAGAAAGGGAGTGGGTTTTTCATGCAGCTAGACGAAGCTGAAGAGACTGAGAATAAAGCTTCTTCCGCTCAACCTGTGAAAGCCCAGACTGCTCAAAACTCATCACCTGCACCGACTAAAGCAGCCCCATTAGCTGCACCAGCAGCAGCAGCAGTTAAAGCGGAGCCAGCTAAGGTCGAGGCTAAGAAGCCTGAACCCGCGAAAGTAGAACCAGCAAAGAAACCTGAACCAGTCGCCGCCAATAATAACGGAAGCGCTAATAATAACGGCAAGGTTGCGCCTAGTAATCAATCAGCTACCTTTGCGCCCCAATATTTGAACCCAGCTAGCAGTTCTAGCAGCCGTCGGCGTCCGGGAGCAAACATGAACTCGTTCTTAGATTTGGCGCGTCAGGTCAAAACGCCAAACGCCTGAAATATTAGGTGGCAATTAGAGAGTGGGGATTAGAGGATTGGGAGTCTGGGATAAGCGTTATTCCCAATCCCCAACCGCAAATCCCCAATCTTCATTAGCTATTAGCGTGTCTGAGGAAAACAAGTCCGCTGTACAAATGGAAAGCGCAGTCCCAAGGAGTATCTTCTCGGCGTAGCAGGTCAATGTGAGAATTAAAACGCTGTAGTAGTTGGACTTGTTCTACCCCGGTTTCTGCAAAGGCCGTGAAATCAGACCAAATTCGTGTCTGGGGCAGCTTTTGGTTAACAAAGGTGAGTAAGCTATTCCAGTTGGTTCGAGTTGTCTGCTGGCTAATTGGCTGGGCTTGTGCGTGTTTTGTTTGAGACAAGACAACGCCGTTCTGAAATTGATAGTTGCGATCGCACAAGCGGAGAATACTGCGTCTTGCGGGTAGATGCAAATCGCAAAAGTGGGCATAATCCAGAGTTTTGGTTTTGCGTTGCAGTTTACGTTGCCAGTCCATGTCCACAACTTCTTCAAAAATTGGCAACAGCCCCTCTACTCTGGCTTCTACTTCAGACCAGTTAAAGCTTAGAGAACCCTGTTGATCGTGTTCGTTTTGGCAAAAAACTGTGGGTTGTTTGGCTTCCGACTCGAAGTAGTTAATCCTAAAGACATTTATCTTTTTAATATCTGCTATTGATGCCCAAAAGCTAGGAATTTCGGCTTCATCTAGCTGCTGACCATAATATCTAAGTTCTCCTACGCTGCCAGCACGGTACAAACGCCAAGAACGAGAAGGCAAATGCAGCCTTGCGGTGTAAGGATCTAGCTGCATGATACGGGCAAACTTTTGGGCGGCTGCTGTTTTTGCATCGTCAGCTATGGGTTCTAATACTAAAACGCCTTGTTCTTCTGCGTCGGGAGATGCTTTTGATTTGGCAAGTGCTTGTCGTTTTGTTTCTTTTTCCATTTCTGCCAATCGCTGCATCCCCTGACGAGCCGCTGTGATAATCTTGGGAATTGTCGTGTTACGCAGTAGATTTAGGTAAGCGGTTTCTGCCGCTTCCAGTTTGCCTGTCACTTCATGCAGTCGCCCGACATAAAGCTGCACCCAAGGATTTTGGGGTTCTTGCTTTACTAGATCTTTCAGTAATTGGGCAGCGTTTCGATAGTCTTTGCGATCGAAGGCGGCGGAAACTTCTTCAATCATGGTTTATTGTCTCGTTCTTTCAATGTCGCCAATCAAATTCTTTCTTGAGTGCGGAATTTAACTTCCTACTTTATTGTTCCCAAGCTGCCGCCACTAATGACAATGCCACGAGGGGTGCGGTGACAGCGCGGAGGATGCGGCGACCGAGAGAAACGGGTTGAAAGTCAGCAGCGATCGCGCTCTCTACTTCTTTTGGCGTCCAGCCTCCCTCCGGCCCCGTCGCTATTACAATATTTATTTGTTCTTTGTCTGGTGTCATCTGTCGCAAGTCATTCAAGCAATTTAGGAAATGCGGTGACTCGCCTCTCGCAACACAGATATATTGCTTGTTTTTTGTAAATGACTGCTGAGTATTAATCAATGACAAACTTGTAGCAAACGGAACGGGATCTAAAATTGTAGGTACGATTTGACGTTCCGATTGTTCGGCTGCTTCCCCTGCAATGCGTCGCCAGCGTTCGAGTTTTTGAGGACTGGGATTGAGCAGAGTGCGATCGCTAATCGTTGGCGCAATGCAAACTACCCCCAATTCTGTCATTTGACGAACTACTTCATCAAAACCGTTGCCTTTGGGCAAAGCTACCATCAGCGTCACCGTTACGGGCAACTCATTTTGAACTGAGAGTAATTCAATAATGCGGGCTTGTGCGGCACTCGCTCCTAGACTAGCCAGCCACCACTGCCCTTGTCCATCCATAGCAATAAAGCGATCGCCCTCTTTTAACCGCAACACCCGATTTAGATAATGCTGTTGCTGAGTATTCAGAATAATTTGCTGGTTTTGTAGTTGGTGTGGCGCGATCGCTAACCGTTGCAGTCCCATTCCTGATGTCGCTTAAGTTTCCCTTGCAGGCGATTCAAATTCATTGATGGGAATCACCCGTACCTTCAACTGTATCGGCCTTTTTAACTCTTTTTCAATAAATTCTCTGACTAAGCTCACCTGTTTTCCAGTAATCGAACCCAAGGGAGCCGCCACCTCCAGATGAACTAAAAGCGAATTTCCCTGTTGCTGTACCTCTACTGCACTGATGTCAGAAGTGGAAAAAGTAATAGTTTCCCGTCGGATTAATCTCTCTACGCTGCGACGAACTTGTTCCTTAACTAAAAGATTCTGGAGCGAAAATCCTAAAGGCAAACCTAATACAACTAGCATTGCAACAGACAGCGCCAATCCTTTTTTTGCCCTTTTTAGGGAACCGTAGCGCTGCCATAAAAATACAATTCCACCGCTAAAGATAATGCCAATTAAGTTAGTGATAAACAGCAGAAAAGCCCCACCACTAACCGACTTGGAACCCAGAGATAGCCCAAGACCAACAACGCTGAGTGGAGGAACGAGCGCCACAGCGATCGCTACTCCAGGTAGCGTGTCAGCAATGCTGCGTCGAGATTTGGCATACGCTCCTGCTGCTCCCGCTGCTAGCGCGACTCCTAAATCAATCAAAGTCGGACGCACGCGCCCCATAACCTCCGAGTTAAGCGCTGTTAGCCCAACTCCTTGACAAATTACAATTGATGTAATTATTGTTAGCGCAATCCCAGTTAGTAGGGTTAAACTAGCCCGCTTGAGGAGACGACGGTTTCCTGCCACCATCGCAAAAGCGATCGCAATAATTGGCCCCATCAAAGGAGCAACGATCATTGCTCCAATAATCGTTGCCGCACTGTTGGCTAGTAGCCCCAGCGTTGCTATAACCCCAGACAGAAACAGCAAAATGTAGAAATTCACCGAGGGGACTGCCCCTCTCCAAAGGCTGCGATTTAAACTCGCCAGGGGAACGGGCTTTTCTGTCAGCCAAACCCACTGCCCGCTGTTACTGTTCCAGAACCGCTTGAGCTGCTGATTGCCCCAGCCCGTTACTTTGTTATACACAAATCACACAATAGGCAACTAACCGGGAATAAAAAAGAGCGCTAACACAGGCTACCTTGTGTCATATCATGTCCAGCCATTTGCCCATAATAAAAGAACCCCACCCCTCCCCGCAGGTGGGGTGGGCTGGGATTCTTTTGATATTGGGTGTAATCAACCAGACTTGATATCATAGCTGCCGCTGCTCCCCTGTTTCTTTAATAAATAGCCTAAGCCCGATTTATTTAGGGCAAAGCTACTAAAAGAAGGCGAACTTTAACAACCTTGAATTGTTACTTGGCTGGTATCTAATGCCTTCGTGCCATCTACTTTGGCAGCTACCTCTTCAATATGGCTGAGAACTGCTTCGCCAGGGACGGTACCTTTTAGCACTATAGTGCCGCCATCTTGCGCGATTTCCAGCGTTTCCACATTCCCGATGTCAGGATCTTTATCAAAAGCAGCAGCAACGCGCTTGGCTAAACCGTTAGCATCGTATTCCCCCTCAAATCCCATATATTCTGGAGGTGTAGGCGGTTTATGCATCCCTGCCTTCTCACGCAGATACCAATCGTACTCGCCAGTCAGCCCAGGACTCATTTGTTCTTCAATAGTTTTAGGGTCCTCGTGCTTCCCGTCTCCCTCGCTGCTAGATGTTTGCCCAAATTGCCGTTCTACCCAACTCATAATCTTTTCCCTCCGTTATGAGTTCTGGCTATCCTAGTTTTGTGGTGATAACAAAACTTGCTAATTTATGCCATTCCAGCGATACCGAAGAATGACATTAAATATTATTTGCTAGGCTTACCACCCTATTACAGGACAGCCTGATGTCTGTATCATCCATTACACCTCTGACCAGGTTCTACTTGCATCCCTCATTGGGAATCAGCCATAGGGTAGAGGAACTAGCCCAAACAAGGCAAAAAAAAGCCTGCACTAGCAGGCTATAACTAAATTGCTAATTTTTCGAGGGGGCTGCAATAGTTAATCTTGCGGTTGTTGATTATCCTGCAAGTAAGCTTCTATCGCTTCCATAGCCAACTGGCTGATCTGCTTGTTTTGAGAAGCTGCGGCTTCCTTCAAACGGCTGTAAAGATCGGCGCGAAGGCCAATGCGGTGACGCATTTTCTTAGCAACCTGTGTCGCAGAAGGTTCAGGCATCACCACTTCATTGATCAATCCTTGATCTGACTGGGATGATAGAGGTTCAGACTGATACTCGACAGTAAACTGGCGGATAGCATCGAAACCGACGCGATCGCAAAAATCGCCAAAACTTTCTCCCTCTTTCCGTTCTTGTTTAAAGTAAACAAAAATCGGCTCTAAAAAAGTTTCTAGGTCATTAGCGTGCATCCTGTCCACATAAGCTTGTGACAGTCGCGTTTGATCTGGCGAAGCACCCAGCCACACCTGATAACTCTCAGTAGCACTGCCAACCAATCCTAACTCCGCTAGGTAGGGACGAGCGCATCCATTTGGACAACCCGTCATCCGCACGACAAAATGCTCATCTTGCAGTCCCACTTTCTCCAGCACAGAACGAATTCGTTCTAACATACTGGGCATTATCCGTTCGGATTCGGTAATGGCTAAACCGCAAGTGGGTAATGCTGGACAAGCCATCGAATAGCGCACCAAGGGGTCAATGGCATTAGGATCTACCTGTACTTTGTAACCATCGAGAATTTGCTGAATTGCCTGTCGCTGTTCCGGTGCAATGTCGCAAAGAATTAAGTTGTGGTTCGCGGTTAACCGACTTGTTAAGTTAAACTTCTGTACAATTTCCCGCAGTGCGGTTCTAAGTTTGAAGTCGCCTTCGTCTTTAACCCGACCATTTTCGATGGAAATTCCCAAGAAAAGTTTGCCATCTCCCTGTTCGTTCCATCCCAAGTAATCTTGGTATTTAAACGGCGGTAATTCCTTAAACGGTGCTAGTTGTTTGCCGAAATATTCTTCTACCTTGGCACGGAACTTATCAACGCCCCAATCTTCCAAGAGATATTTCATTCTGGCGTGACGGCGGTTGGCGCGATCGCCATAATCTCTCTGAGTTGCTAAAATCGCTTTCACCGCGTCGTAGACATCTGCCTTATCTACATAACCAATGGGATCTGCCAGCCGGGGAAATGTCTCTTCTTTGTTGTGGGTGCGTCCCAAACCACCACCAGCAAAAATGTTAAATCCTTCTAGTTCGCCTTTGTCGTTGGTAATTACAACCAAGCTGATATCTTGGGAGTAAAGGTCAACTGAGTTATCCCCCGGTACGGTGACGGCACACTTGAACTTCCGGGGCATATAGCGATCGCCATACAGCGGTTCTTCTGCATCATTTACATTTGTGCCATTCCCGCTGCGCTGTCTTGCGGCTACTACCTCTGGGTTCTCCTCGGCGCTAATGAATTTTTCGCCATCGAGCCAAATTTCGTAATATGCGCCAGTTTGGGGAGTTAGCAAGTCGGCTACGTTGTCTGCATACTCCCAGGCATATTGATATTCTGGTCGATTTTTGTATGGAGCGGGTGGAGCCATGACGTTGCGATTCAAGTCGCCGCATGCTCCCAGCGTTGACCCCATGCTTCTGACGATAGCAGCGATCGCGGGCTTGAGATTCTTCTTCAAAATTCCGTGCAACTGAAACCCTTGGCGCGTTGTTGCGCGTAGCGTTCCATTGCCATACTCTTCAGCCAACTTTTCTAGGGTCAGATACAGTTCGGGGGGAATAAATCCTCCCGGACTGCGGGTTCGCAGCATGAACTGGTAGTCTTTTTCCTGCCCTTTCACCCGGTTATCGCGGTTATCCTGCTGGTATGAACCGTGAAACTTGAGAATTTGAATGGCGTCTTCTGAAAAGTAATTCGTATCCAGTAGCAACTCACTTGCCACTGGTTCGCGCAGGTAATTACTGCGTTCTTTAAGTCCTTCTACCTTAGAAAGCTTTTGTACTGGGGGTGTGGGAGTTTTAACCATCGAAAATTGGGGGGCTGAAAATGTGAACGCATTCCCGGTAAGTCGGTCGGGATTCTGTTGAATCCTAATATCCTAATTTTACAACGCCCAGTCTGGGCACTGCTTTACAAACCTAAACTTTTAACAATTATTGTAGGAACTACCCGCCACTACTATGCTTCAAATGCAAAGTAGGCACAGAAGTAAGTTCGATGAGGTTATGTATGTTAAAGCTTTATCATACCCCTATTTCTGCAAACTCGCGCCGCGTGTGGATTGCCCTGCTGGAGAAAGAGATTGAGTTTGAATTGGTGGAAATGAAGCTGGATGGCGATCAATTTCAACCAGAGTTTATGGATATCAGTCCTTTCAACCACATTCCTGTTCTGGTGGATGATGACTTTAGTGTAGTCGAATCATTGGCAATCCTTGACTACCTTGAGGCAAAGTATCCTACGCCTGCTATGTTGCCAAATAATGCCAAAGATATAGCAACGGTGCGAATGGTGCAGATGGTGAGTGTAAATGAACTCCTACCTGCTATGAATCCGCTAATTCAGCAAATGATGGGTTTTGGCGAACTAGATTCGCAAAAGCAGGAACAGTCTAAACAGAAAGTAGCGACTGCACTAAATTTTTTGGAAAATTTAATAGGCGACCGCTCTTTTTTTGGTGCTAACAATTTAACTCTAGCGGATATCGTCGCCGGAACTGCTGTTCCCTGGTGTCCTAGCATTGGCGTGCCCTTAGATGGCTATCCAAAACTTAACGCTTGGTGCGAGCAATTAATACAGCGTAATTCTTGGGAAATAACTCAACCCACTCCAGAGGCAATTGAAGCTTTTAAACCTCGCGTTAAGGAGTTAATGGCACGGCTTCATTCTAAATGAAATTTTTGTCTACCCAACTTCGGCTTATCGCGAAATGCGCCTTTTTTTCCGCATCAACGTACAATTGTACGTTGATGCCACAAGAGGGATTTATCTCTATGTGTTTTTAATATTTATAATATGATACTGCCCTATTAAAGTCAATTACTAAAAGAAAAAATATATTGTTTTAGTATTAGAGCTATAAAAAGCGATCGCGGTTTTGAGGTGGAATATTTTTTATATAGACAAGAGCGAGCTATTACAGAAAACAAAACAGGCTAGAATACTATTTGGATCTAGAACCAAAAGGCTCTCATTTATAAAACTAACTATAGAAAGCTAGTTTTATAATCTAAAATCCAAAATCGTAGTAGCCTGTTCTAAGTAGTAAGAATCAAGAACTCAAAACATTGTCAACCCCCACCCAGGGCGAACAAACTGAAGGATCTTCGTCCGATTAGGAATTTAAGAATGTAGTGGGGATAGAAGAATTAGCCATAACCCCCACCACATCTACCTCAAACATTAGAAGCTATAGCCTACGCCACCGTTGATGCTGACAGCAGATGCAGGGCTATTTTCATAAGCTTTGATTCCCAGCTTTACGTCGCTGAAAACAACAACGTTCTTGGCAACTTCAGCTTCAACACCAGCCGCTACAACAGGGGCGTTTTTATTACCAATAGGAGTTGGAGCGCCGTCTTTTTCCACCAAGGAGTAGCCAGCAGCAACGTAGCCGTTAGCGTTGTTGGTGATGGGAACATCGTAGGAAATCATTGGCATGATAGCGCTAGTTTCACCGCTGAAAATTACAGCACCTCTAGCAGAAAGAGGGGTATTTTGAATTTTGTAGCGGCCAACAATAGTACCGCCGAATGTAGCTGCATCTCCGTTTTGTCCACCATTAGTAACACCCGCGGCAGCACCAGCACCGACGTAGTTTGCATCAGTTCCTGTTGGTTTAGCAGAAGCGGCGCCATGAGACAGTAAAACAGGAGCGATCGCCAATGTAGATAAAAGGGAAATCTTTGCAGCAGACTTGAGAGAGCGTTTCATAATTCGTTCCTTATTTTGTATGCTTTTCTGTTGCTTTGTTACTTTCAAAGTCGCCTTTAGCAATCAAAAAGTTCCGAAAAATCTCACCAAGTTTTTTTATTGGCTTGACTAACTACTTAGCGCGGCTTTAAAATAGGCTCAATGCAAGCATCCTGGCTTATTGCCACATCGATAAAAAAATATTGCCATGAAGATTGCCGCGAAAAAATCACCTTTATTTAACAGCTAAATAGAGATATGTGGAAACACAGTGGACTGTTATTAAACTGGCACATATTTATAAAAATAATTAAATAGTTATACAAAATCGGGTAGTTTACCCTTCATTAGATGCGACACAGGCAAGGGATAAAAACAATTGTCAATTAGCCTATAACAGTTAATATAGCTACTCAAACGGGCTTGATATTTTAGCAAATAGGATAAATACACTTTTATACGGTCTATCGGTCAGGGGTTGGGCTAATTTCCCCGAAACAGGAAGCAGGAAACCCCTAAACAAAAACAAACAGCGACAGGTGTTATTAAACGCCTAAAAAATCAATTTAAAGCGCACTTATCGCGACCTTGTGCTTTCGCTTGATAAGGCTATCTGCTGCCGCAATTAGGGTTGCCGGATTAGCGTCGTGGCTGGGGAACCGTACTAGCGACATCTAAACTCAGGGTGACGAACTGGCTGACGAGCGATCGCTGATGTAGAATCTCTAAGGCTCTAACAGCCGCACGAATTTCCTCGGCTATTTGCATAGCACCAACACTAGGAGTATTGGGCAAAATCGCGGCAAATTTCTCGCCTCTATAGGTCACTCTTTGTCGAAGTACTCGTTAAAACGTAATAAATTAGAGAAGATTTTGATTAATTATTTTGAGGATAAATAAAGTTCTAAGGAAATTATCAAGACAGCTAGATATATTTTTAGATAGTAACGAATAGAGCTAAAATCCAGGAATTATCGTCAATAAGAGCAATTAGGAGTATCAACAGATTTCGCTTGTTGAGAGTAAAAATAGAAAGTAGGTGTAAGCGATCGCCAATGCTTGGGGTAGAGCGCAGAGCCTACAAGTGTAGCAGCATAGAGTAACGCGAATAGGGCTTAGGTGCATACGCTAACGCCATCGCGTCCCTCTGCTTTTGCCTGATACAGCGCCTTGTCAGCAAGGGCAATCAACATCTTAACTGACGTATCATGACCGGGAATTATACTAGCGACCCCCAACGATATGGTGACGTGCTGCTTCACCGATGAAAAAGCATGAACAATCTCTAAGCCTCCAACACGAGAGCGAATTTCCTCTGCCACTTTAAGCGCACCAGCAAGGTCGGTATTCGGGAGAATCGCCGCAAATTCCTCTCCACCATAGCGAGCCACTAAATCAGCAGGGCGCTTTACAGCCGAACGTATGGCACAAGCCACTTTTTGCAAGCACTCATCCCCAGCTGGATGACCGTAATTATCGTTATATCTCTTAAAAAAGTCAATATCGCACAAAATAAGTGATAAGGGTGTTTTTTCCCGTGCCATACGCCGCCATTCGGCATCTAGATACTCATCAAACTTACGCCTGTTGGCAAGACTGGTAAGACCGTCGAGGGTGGCGAGGCGCTGTAGCTGTTGATTAGCTGCCTCCAACTGTTGATAGAGCTGCGCTTGTTGCAGGGCAATTCCCACCTGCGTAGCGAGCGAATCGAGCAGATCGATCTCCCAGGATTGCCACTGCCGGGGGCCACGACACTGATGTGCTATCAACAATCCCCATAACGGATTTGGAATTGGGGAGTCGGAGGATTGGGCAATAAATAGTGGCGATTGGGGATTTAGAAGATTCATCCCCCAGTCCGCAGTCCCCAACGCGCTGTTGTTTTGCACAATGGGAACCACCAAGTTCGCCCGAACCTGAAACTGAGCCAAAAAATCCACGTAACATCGGGCGGTACCGGGGGCATAAATATCCTCAGTAGCTTTGATGCGACCGTGCTGATAGGGGTAGGCATAGTTTTTCCCAAAACAGGGGTCTTGGATTGGAGTGCCCAAGAGGGGAGTGCAACCAGGAGCAGTGGACTCGACGGTTACAACTCCACTCCAATCAGGTTGAAAGCGGTAGATCAGAACCCGGTCAGCTTGCAGGAATTGCTGCACTTCTGCCACCGTAGTGCTGAGAATTTCTTCTAAGTTTAGAGATTGGCGAATGCGATCGCGCATCGCCCCCATCAATCTCTCGCGGTAAGCTTGCAACCGCACGGCTTCTTCCGCCTGCTTGCGAGAGGTGATGTCAGTTATAGTGCCGATGAAGCCAACAATCTCACCATTTCTGCCTTTTTCAGCCACAGCTTGGCCAAATACCCAGCTTATTATTCCATCCGGACGCCTCAAACGATACTCTGACGCAAAGGCCCTAGTCCCCATACGCGCCTGATTCCATTCGGCGAGGACACGTTGCCGATCTTCGGCGTGTATGGGCTGAGTCCAGCCTTGTCCTAGTACCTCTCCGAGCGTCATTCCCGCAAGTTCTCGCCAGCGTTCGTTGACATACAAGCATTGCCCGTCGGCATCTGTGTGGCATATCCCGACGGGCGCCATTTTGGCCAAGGTGTAATATCGGTACTCGCTCTCGCGCAGGGCATCAAGAGCTAGCTTGCGTTCGGTAATGTCTTCGCAAATAAACAGGATTATTGGTTGTTTTAAGTCGCCAACTTCTCCTTGTTGCGGTTGGTAAGTGGCTTGGGATTCTTGCAGTTGGGTTGTATTCTCGTGCTGACATATGTCTTTAACAAGGCGAACGGTGACATTTACCCAGAATGCGGTGCCATCTTGGCAACAGATGCGGAACTCCCAATGCACGATATCCAGAGGAGCTAATTGCTGCACAAAGTCTCGCAGTGCATCTTGCAGACGCAGGGTGTCTTCAGGATGAAACAGGCTAAAAACAGGTTTGGCAACTAAGCGATCGCGAATGTAACCAAGACGTGTGGCGCCAAAGTGATTGATGTTAAGAACAATTCCGTCTGAGGCTAGGGTCAAGTAGATACAAGGAATGCTGTCGTAAAGGGTGCGATATTGCTCCAGTTCAGCCTCTGTTCGACAGATTGCCTCCTGCATTTTGTTGCGTATGTCGGAGTCGGTGGGTTGCAACTCTTGTCGAGAGGCGAGCGATCGCGTCTCTACTTGATTCTGGAAATTGTCCTGCCAGGGAAATGGGCGATCGGAGCGCATTTTTAATGTGTGGGTTATGGGGATGTCTGATTTGCTTGGTTGAGGACAACCGCGCCGCATCCTGTTTTTGAGCGGTGTTAAAAATTCACGTCCTCTATTTAGATGACACCCCACTGTAACCAGGCCACTTACGAAGGCAAGCCGTTTTAGATGCGCCTAAGTGATAACTATTAGTTTAAAAGCTCTCCCAGCCAACTGGGCGATAACAGGTTGTCATAGCAGTTTTAATTCGGCTCGAATAGATGCTTGGGGTGGGGAATGTGGGATTGTCTCTATGGTGGAATGAATGTGGACTTTATAAACTCCTATAAGCGATTAGAAATAGTAAAAACTGACATTTGGCTGAACCTTTGCAGGCAACTCGGATTAACGCCACGAAACTGCCCGCACAATTGCCAGTTGTTTGAATTGGTACTTTCAAGGGTCAAAGCTGACGCGATCGCGTCCCTCGTTTTTTGCCTGATACAGCGCCTTGTCAGCCAAAGAAATCAGGGCTGCCGGATTTAGGTTGCTCTCAGGAATCGTGCTGGCAACGCCCAAACTCATTGTGATGTACTGGCTTACCGTTGACGGCTCGTGGACAATTTTTAAGGCTGCGATCTCAAGTCGAATTTCCTCAGCCACCTGCAATGCGCTTTCTGCATTGGTATTGGGCAAAAGTATGGCAAACTCCTCACCCCCATACCGAGCGACTAAATCCGGCTGTTGCTTTGCCGCTAGAGTCAGTACAGCAGCGACAGCCTTTAAACACTCATCACCAGCTTGATGGCCGTAAGTATCATTGTAGAGCTTGAAAAAATCTATATCCCCTAGTATGAGAGACAGCGGCAACTGTTCTTGTGCCATTTGCAGCCACTGTTGCTGAAAATATTCCTCAAAGCGTCGCCGATTGGCCAGTAGGGTAAGGCCATCGGAAGACGCAAGTCGTTGCAACTCTAAATTTGCTGCTTCTAGTTGTTTAAAGAGCGAAGCTGTTTCGATGAGACGACGCACGCGCTGGCGCAGGACGGGCCAGTGAATGGGCTTAGTGACGTAATCGGTCGCTCCGACCTCAAAGGCCCGATCAACCGACTGTGGATCGTCAAGGCCAGTAATCATCAGTAGGGGAGTGCGATCGCCCCCAGGCAGAGCTTGCAGTGCCCTCGCACACGCGAAGCCATCCATCACTGGCATCATCGCATCCAGCAAGACAATATGCGGCTGGATGCTTTTATAAGCGGTGACGCACTCTTCTCCATCGCTAGCCTCTACCACCTGATATCCTTCCTGTTCCATCGCTCGACGCAGCAGTCGCCGCATCGTCTTATCGTCGTCCACCACGAGGATAACTGGTGGCTGCTGGGGAAGGGAGAGGGTTTTCATCCGGTTTTAGACTTTAAGCTTGGGGTTTTCGTTGGTTAAGGAGTCGTGCAGAAAGGTCTTCGATCTATCAGTCACTCACCGATGCCCAACGATCTAGTCCCTAGTCTATAGTTGATCTTGATATCGCTGACGTTCTTGTTGCAATACTGCCTGGACGCGCTCGTATTCGGCATTAACAGAAGTCGCGATCGCTAGGGCGTTTTCTGTTGTTCCCCCACGACCAATTGCTTCAAGCTGCTTGGACAATTCTGCCAAAGCGGTAGCGCCCAAAGTCGCGCTGCTTGACTTCAGCGTGTGAGCAGCATATCTCAATGCGATCGCGTCGTTATTTGTCACAGACCGTCGAATTGCTTCCACCAGATTTGGTGCATCTTCCAGGTAGCTATCAATTACCTCCACCAAAATTAAAGGTGCCTCTTCACCAGCCATTTCGCAAATACTTTGTAATGCTTCGGGGTCAAATGTCGGTAGCTGCGCCTCGTCGATCGCCTCATACGCGGGAGATTCAGACTTCGGTGCGATCGCCTTTCTCGGAAGCGGACAACACGAACTCAGCGCCTCAACCAACGTCTCGACCTGGATTGGCTTGCTCACGTAGTTGTCCATACCCGCATTCAAGCACTCCTCGCGATCGCCCTGCATGGCATTTGCAGTCATGGCAATAATCCAGGGGCGCACCTCATAACTCCATTCCTGGCAAATCTGCCGCGTGGCGGTTAAACCGTCCATTTCTGGCATCTGCACGTCCATCAGCACCACATCGTAGGGCTGACGACGCAGCGCTTCTAAGACTTCCAGACCATTTCCAGCAATATCGGCGCGATATCCCAACCGTCGTAACAGGTGGATCGCTACCTTCTGATTAACAACATTGTCCTCTGCTAACAAAATTCGCAAGGGCAGCCGAGAGGCTAACTCTGGGTCAATAGCGGATTGTTGGGAGCGGGGAGGCTTTGCCTGCATGGGCTGTTTACTCAATATACCGCTCAAGACATTGTATAGCTGAGACTGTTTGATCGGCTTGTTTAGAAAGGCTGCAAAATTTGCTTTTGCTGTCTCTTCATCTCCCTGGGGGTTAACAATCGAAGTCAACATCACTAGGGGCAAGCGCGGGGTAAGCATTCCGCCTGTTTCTTCTAGCTGGCGAATTTCTTGCGATAAAGTTAGACCATCCATCTGCGGCATTTGCATATCCAAAATCGCGATATCAAATGTTTCACCCTGACTAAGCCACGAAAGTGCCTCAGCACCAGAAGTCGCCGCACGCACGAGCATCCCCCAAGAGTGCGCCTGTAGGGTCAATATTTGCCTATTCGTGGCGTTATCATCAACAACCAGCAGCCGCTTCATATCCAGCGTAATCGGCGGAGTGGGGGACTCAACCAGCGATGAACTGGGAACGCACTCTTGCACGATGGTGAAATAAAAGGTCGATCCTACGCCAAGTTCGCTTTCGACCCACATTCTCCCACCCATCATTTCGCTCAAACGTTTGCTGATCGCTAAACCCAGCCCCGTGCCACCATAATGGCGTGTGGTAGAAGAATCCACCTGGCTAAAGGCTTTAAATAGCCGATCCATCCGTTCGGCGGGAATGCCGATCCCCGTATCTCGGACGGCAAATTTGAACTCATACCTTTGTTCATCGTTAATTTGTGGTTCCCCATTCCCCATTAACCGTTGGGCGGTGACAGAAACCACAACTTCGCCAGTTTCAGTAAATTTAACCGCATTACTGAGCAAATTAACTAAAATTTGCCGCAGTCGGGTAACATCTCCCAAAATCGTCTTCGGGGTTTGTTTATCTATCAGATAGGCCAATTCCAGGTCTTTTTCACCAGCCCGGTGAGCCAACAGATCCAGACATTCCTCAACACAGGCTCGCAGATCGAAAGGATGCTTCTCAAGCTCCAGTTTGCCAGAGTCAATTTTGGAAAAGTCAAGGATGTCGTTAATGATGGTTAGCAAAGCATCGCCACTGCTGCGAATAGTTTCGACAAACTCTCGCTGAAGGGGATTTAGAGTAGTATCGAGCAACAATCCAGTCATACCAATTACCGCATTCATCGGCGTCCGGATTTCATGGCTCATTGTAGCCAGAAACTCACCCTTAGCGCGGTTGCCTGCTACCGCTTCGCCTTTGGCTTTTTCCAATGCAAAATTTTGCGTACTCAATTGCTCGCGTTGCCTAGTTTCTTGCTCCAAGAGTCGGGCTTGAGCAAGGGCAATTCCTACTTGAGCAGCTACGGCTTCGATTAGCTCGATTTCATCATCTGTCCAATGTCTGTAGTCGTCGCACTGATGTAACCCAATAGCACCGTTGGGTTCCCCCTGATAAGAGGTGCGAATTGTCAACAGAGATTTTACTTTGAGTCTTTCATTGAGATTCGGCCCTTGTTGTAGTAGCGACTCGGCGTAAACGTTTGATGAGGCGATCGCCCGATCTTGCTCTATCAGATGGGCAGTATAAGAGTTGGGATGGACGGGGATTTCTAAATCCCCCAGTGAGTCATACCCAGGCGCTAAATATTCTGCCATCACCAATAGCCGGGGTTGTGGCGTTGCCACATATGTGAGAATCAAACATTGATTAACTTGAAATGCCTGACCGATCTGAGTCACAGCGGTCTGGAAAATTTTCTCGGTACTAAGCTGCTGTCGAATTTCTTGAGTAATTTGTTTGAGCAGCAATGCTTTAGAAAATTCCTGTTGCAGGGCACTCTGGGCTGTGGCACGTTCAATTTCACCCCCAACCCACTGAGCCATCAGCTTCAACAGTTCTTTGTCCACAGCTTTAAAAGCTTTCTGTCGGAGGTAACGGCTAGAAAAGCCAAGCGTGCCGTACACTTTATTGGCAACAACGACGCTCGTACCAATATAAGCCTCTAAATTGAAGGTGGCATAGGCTGGGTGGAAACACGATTCTGATGTTGCTGCTGACTCACAGAAAACGAGGTTTGGAGCTTTTAGCGTTTCGCGGCGATCGGTTGACCCCAGCTCGAAGACATCGCCCCTGGCAATTTGGAAAGGGGAATTTTCGGGGACAACGGCTGCAATGATTTCAAAAACTTCGTCTTTAATTCGCCCCAGCGTACCAACCTCCAGACCGAAGCGGCGGCATCCCATCTCTAGCATCCTCTGGAGGCGCTGGTCAAAGTTGAGGTCTGGGGTTGCCGTGACTTGATACAACGCCCGAATCCCCGCTTCGCTTTCTCGGAGTTGTTTCTCTACTTGTTTGCGTTCTATGAATTGACCGACTTGGCTGCCGATGGCGGTCATCATGTTGAGCAGATCTTGGTCTGGCTGTTGGATTTGCTGAGAAAAAAAGACGAACACGCCTAGTATCTCCCCCCCGCTGAGGATGGGAAAACCAAAGGCTGAGTGCAGCCCTTCTTTAGCTGCGATCGCTTGTCTTTGAAAGTTCGGATCGCTTGCTAAATCAACAATCCCGCTTGGTTTGCCGCTTGCCCAAAGCCGACCGGGCAAGCAAATGCCTTGTGCCAATGTGGTGTGTCGCGCGATCGCCTCAAACTCTGTAAAAGGCGATTCCGAAGAACTGGATGGAAGTATCTTCTCGCCAGTGTCAATTACCCTACCGTGCCAGTTTTTTACACAACGCAACACGTTAGCTTGTCGATCCACGCTCCAGAGTTCGCCCACGTCCCAGCCCAAGTTTTCACCAATGGTTTGCAGGATTTTCGGCGTTGCTTCCGATAGCGTGGCTGACTCTGCCAATATGCGGGTAGTGGCGTGCTGCGTTTCCAGACGCCGCTCCGAGCGTTTGCGTTGGGTGATATCGCTACCAATCCCCATAAATCCCGCGATCTTGCCCCTGCTGTCGCGCCATGCTGTAATCGACAACAGGACAGGAAAGCGGCTGCCATCTTTGCGGATGTAAGTCCATTCGCGCTCTTCGATCGTGAAGCGACGCGCTTTGGCAACAAAAACCTCAAACCCAGGCTCAATATCGATTCCAAGCTCTTCAGATAGTTCTTGTGCCCTCTGCACTACTTCATTTGGCTCGTGAAGGATGGCGGGCGTGGTTTTCCCAACTACCTCAGAGGCAGCATAGCCCAACAATCGCTCTGCCGCCGAGTTAAAAGTACGAATTGTACCGTCTACAGTTGTGGAAATAATGGTGTAGTTGGCGCTATCTAAAATTGCCCGCTGCAAGCTAGTCGTCTCTTGTAGGGCATGTTCGCTAGCTTTGCGATCGCTGATGTCTCTTGATGTAATTGCTATACCGTCTGCAAGCGGTACTACTTGATGTTGAATCCACGAAGCTGAGATCTCTGGCGTACTGATGGGGAATTCTTCCTCTAATACTTCTCCAGTTTCAACAACCCGAACGTACTTCTCCAAAAAACCACCAGTGCGATTTATGGGGAGAAGTTCGCACAGTTTCTTGCCAATGATTTCCTCCTTAGACATGGCAATCATCTTCTCGCCACCACGGTTAACATCTACAAACGCAAAGTCTACGATTTTTCCCGACTCGTCTCTGATGCTCTGCAATAAGAAGAAGGCGTCTAGACTTCCTGCGACGGCAGCCCTAAATCGCGCCTCGCTTTCCTGTAACGCCCGAATGCTAACTTTACGCTCGGTGATGTCCTGAATCTGAAAAATAAAGTACAAAGGTTCTCCGCTGCTATCTCGAACTAGAGACACGCTCAACAGAACCCATACTATGTGCCCTTTTTTGTGTAAGTATCGCTTCTCGATCTGATAGGAGCGAATTTCACCATTGAGTAGTTGACGTACATAATGACTATCGGTATTCAAGTCGTCTGGATGCGCGATCGCTTGCACTGTCGTAGCTAGCAATTCGCCTTCTGAATAACCAACAATCTCGCACAACGAACGATTGACTTGCAGCCACCGACCATCGGATGCTACCAGCGCCTTCCCAATAGCAGCGTATTCAAAGGCACTGCGTAATGATTCTTCGCTCTGGCGCAATGCTGCCTCTGCCTGCTTCCGATCCGTGATGTCGTTGAGCGTGCCCGTCGTGCCGATGATATTGCCTTCAGGGTCGAGTGTAACCCGGGCATAAACCTCAACCCACCGAAAGCCTCCCCGCGCAGTCAGGTAACGAATTTCGTGTTTGTAGTCTTCTTTTTTTCCTTCGAGCAGAAGCTGAAATAGCTCCAGACTTTTTTGGCAATCGTCGGGATGAATGTACTTTAAAAAGTTTTTCCCGAGGCTTTCTTCAATTGAAAATGCGGTAATTTCTGCCCAGGCGGGATTGAGAAACGTCCACAATCCTGTTTCGTCTGTTTGAAATATTACTTCTTTGATACTGTCAACGACTGAGCGATATTTTTTTTCGCTTTCTCGCAATTTATCTTCGGTTTGCTGGCGCTTTTTGATGTTGCGTTCTAACTTACCTACGGTAATTCGCAACTCCATCTGGGTGATCACTTGCCGACCCAGAGCTTGCAAAGCTTTAATCTGTTCTGGGTCTAAATTTCGGGGAATCCTGTCGATCGTGCAGAGAGTACCAATGGGAAAGCCATCGGGCGTCACCAGGGGAACTCCAGCATAAAAGCGGATATTGGGTTCAGACGTAACTAGAGGGTTGCCCGCAAACCGCTCATCTTCTAAAGCATTGGGCACAATTAACGGATCGTCAGGGCGCAAAATAGCATGGGCGCAGAAGGCCAGTTCTCTGGGAGTTTCTGGCGCGTCTATGCCGACTTTTGACTTAAACCACTGTCGGTGAGTATCGATGAGGCTGACTAAGGCGATCGGAGTGCCGCAAATATAAGTAGCCAGAGTTGTCAGGTCATCGAATGCTTCTTCAGGAGCAGTATCGAGAATTTTATAACGATAAAGTGCCTTTATCCTATCTGCTTCGTTGGCTGGTAATGCTGCTGGGATCGCCCCCGATGGAGGTTTGATATTAGGTTTACTTCTTGGCGATCGCAAGTCGTTCGACTGTCGCGCTCGTTGCAAGAAGACACGAAAAAATCGCAACCAACTTTTAGTTAGAGAACGTACTATAGAACGAATTATTTTCATAATTAACTTGAAATATTCGTTACGGATTGGGAAAATTCTCTTTACTTTTCATCATTAGTATGTGAATGATTCAGCAAACTATGAACAATAAAAGAGTATTATTTCCCCAGACAATAAATGTCCTAAATCCGATATGTTTTATTAAATATAACGCCACCTTTATTCAGGTGTAGGATCTAATACATCCAAAAATTCCCCCTCGTCATTCTCTAGGGGCTGCGACTTGGATTCTATCTTTAAGCTGGGCAAGCCTTCAAGTTTTTCGGCAATTAGGGCTTCTTCAACTTGGGGGACGAGGATCGTTAAGCCTCCTGGTATGCATTCAACATCAACGGGTGTAGTGCCGATTAGTTCGCCATCGAGTACGACTTTCTGCGGAGGATTGGTGCGTACCTGTAGGCGGCGGGCACGCAGATAGCCAATGTCGTCTCTTTCTGCGGCATTGCCACTCAGGGCGCTTTGCAGTAGGTGATAGGAAGCGGCGATCGCTCCTGCTACATTTATTGGTGCAACTATTGTTATATCCAGCAGTCCATCATCTACAATCAATCCCGCTGGCCCCTGAGCCAATATCGAGGTGGGGGGAGCCGCATTGGCTATGGTGACTGCTGCTGCTGTAACGGAGATAATTTTGTCTTCGGTTTCTATTTCGACTTCAAACTTTTCCATCTCCCGTAGCTGTTTGATGCCAGCTAGGATATAAGCCAGCATCCCGAAGCGGTTTTTACTCTCTCGATCTGCTTGCTCTACTGTCTCTGCCTCGAAACCAATCCCGGCTAGCAATACCATCGGCTTGCCATTGCAGTAGGCTGCATCCACCGTCCGCCTTTTCCCCCCTAAAATAGTGGCGCAGGCGGCTTCAATATTATTGGGAATTTCTAAAGCGGCGGCAAAGGCGTTAGCTGTTCCGCGCGAAATTACGCCTAAGGGAATGCTGGTGCCCACCAAGGCGGCGGCTACAGCCGAAACTGTGCCATCGCCACCAGAGGCAATGATGGTATCGGCACCTTGGGCGATCGCTTCACGCGCAAGTTCGTCGGCGTCGAGTTCAGGCGTTGTCAAGCGAATATCTAGGTCAATTTCTGGCTCCAAAATTGCCTTAATTTGGGCTAAATCTTGCTCTGGGTCGCTTTGACCTGCAACTGGATTGAAGATGAGACAGGCAGAACGTTTCATAGTCTTGGCTAATTTGAATGGGGCATGGGGCATGGGGCATGGGTCATGGGTCATGGGGCATGGGTCATTTCCATTCGCCTTTCCCTATTACCTATTCCCTACTCCCCATTACCCATAATTACTCATCCCCTTGTCCAATGCGACGGAGATTTAAAACGTCGCTCATTTTTTTAATTTGGGTGAAGCAGCGCTCTAGTTGATCGCGATCGCGTATATCAATGCACAAGTCGATCGTCGCTGGTCTTCCTGGTGCTGTCTTCACGCCTGCACCCCGCACGTTAATCTTGTCATCCGATAACCGCGAGAGGATATCGTTAAACACTCCCACGCGATCGATTACTTCAATCTGAAGGTTGATGGGGTAAGTTTGGGGACGGCCTGCCTCATCTAGGGGGTTCCAACTGACGGGCATGCGTCTGTCGCTCTCTACCTTCTCGACATTCTGACACCCATGTCGATGAATGGAAATGCCGCGATCGCCTTTTGTAACAAGACCTATAATTGCCTCGCCTGGTATAGGCGCGCAACATCCTGCTCTGTGATAAAGTAACCCTTCGACTCCAGCAATCGGGTTTTTAGTGCTGTTACCTGGTTGGGGGCGTGCGAGCGAGGGAATTTGTTGTAAAGGAGTTGCCTGCAAGGTTTCTGCAAGCGCCGCTGCAATCGGTTGAGTTGCTTTAACTGCTTCTCGCAGGCGATTCACCACTTGGTTCAGCGTCACTTCGCCGTAACCCAAAGCGGCAAGTAAGTCTTCGACGCTATGGTAATTGGATCTTAGTGCTACTGCCTGCATTGGTTCTGACTTGAGCAAAGCTTCAAAGCCATTTTTGCCCATTTCTTTCTCTAGCATTTCCCGACCGCGAGAGACGTTTTCCGTGCGACGCGATCGCTTGTACCACTGCCGAATTCTATTTTGAGCTGTTGTCGTACTCACAAAATTCAGCCAGTCCAAACTCGGATGGCTGTTTTCTCTGGTAATAACTTCCACAATGTCCCCATTTTTCAGCGGCGTGTCTAGCGTCACCATCCGCCCGTTCACACGCGCACCATAACAGTGGTTCCCTACCTCTGTATGGATGCGGTAGGCAAAATCCACTGGCGTTCCCCCTCGCGCCAGAGATATCACATCCCCTTTGGGCGTGAATACATATACCTCTTCATCAAATAAATTGTCTTTGATCCCTTCTAGATACTCCTGGGGATCTTTGACATCATTCTGCCATTCCAGCACTTGGCGCAACATTTGCCTGAGCCAGATAAATTTTTCTTCCTCAGAACTGAACTGGGTTTTGCCCGACCCACCTGTTTCCTTATACTTCCAGTGAGCCGCAATTCCATATTCAGCACTTTGATGCATTCCCAGGGTGCGGATTTGCACCTCTAAAGGCGCACCCGAATTGCCGAACACAACTGTATGCAACGACTGATAGCGATTCGGCTTGGGCAACCCGATGTAGTCTTTAAACCGACCTGGGATCGGTCTAAAACTATTGTGAACTACAGCCAAGGCACGATAGCACTGATCGATCGACTCTACAATAATCCGCACAGCAGCAATATCGTAGATTTGCTCAAACTCTTTTCCCTGCCGCTGCATCTTTTGGTATATACTCCATAGATGCTTGGGCCGACCGCTGACTTCGACGTAATCTATTCCCAATTGATCCAAGCGCTGCCCCAGAGTTGCCGCCACTTCAGCTAATCCAGCCTCTCTGTCTCCACGTTTCTGAGCGACCAATTCTTGCACTTTGCGGTAAGCTTCGGGTTCGAGATATTTGAACGCAAGATCTTCCAATTCCCACTTAAAACGTCCGATCCCCAGCCGATTTGCCAGTGGTGCAAATATTTCTCGCGTTTCCAGGGCAATCCTCCGCCGTTTCTCATCTTGTAGGTGTTCTAGCGTTCGCATATTGTGCAGGCGATCGGCTAGTTTGACCACAATCACTCGGATATCTTGAGCCATTGCCAGGAACATCCGCCGGAAGTTTTCGGCTTGGCGTTCTGTCTTGCTGGAGAAGTTTTCTGAAAATTTAGATAGCTTGGTGACGCCTTCCACCAGTTGTCGCACTTCTGCACCAAACCGAGATTCTATTTCTTCTATAGTCACCTCGGTATCTTCTACTACATCGTGCAGGAATCCCGCGGCTATCATAGCACTGCTGCCTCCTAAGTCTCGCAACAATCCCGCAACGGCGACGGGGTGACAGATATAAGCTTCTCCTGATTTGCGAGTCTGACCCTCGTGCAGGGTATAAGCAAATTCAAAAGCGCGACATACCAAGTCGTTGTCGGCTTTGGTGTTAACCGATGTTGTTTCGCCCCCGTTGTCTTGGGCGATTAAACATTGCTGTAGCCAGTCAGGAATAACACACTCAAATGTAGAAGTTGCTGTTGTTGCGTTCATAGTGCCGAGTATAAATATTACAAATAGGGAGAAGGAACAGGGAGTTGAAACACGGATGCACAAAGATGAAAGAGGTTGGGATCGTTGGTTTAGGGCTAGTGGATATAGGGAAAAATTATCTACTGCCTGCTACCACCAGAGGAACTATTGACTAATGGCTGTTCGCTGTTGAGGTTAAGCTAGACAGACGAACAAGGGGTCGCTATGGGAAGGTTGTAAGAATATTCTCAGAAATAGGGCATCAAGCTCTTGGAAACTAAAGGTTACTTTAATGTTGCCAGAGCTAAAAGACGAAGTTTGACTCGCCAATGCCTGTATTTTCTTGACAAAATTCTTAATATCGATCATATCGTAAGGATATCCTCAATGTTGCCGCCCGATCATCGACAAGCCCATCAGGAATTTTCAATGGCACTTTTGCAGGTGCAAAAAACGCTAGATGCTTCAATTCCGGATAAGCAGGCGATCGCAGAGAATGGACAAGAGTTGCAACAAATTTTTCATAGGAGAATAGCCAGTTTGACCGCAGATCAACTAGATCCAGCGTTGGTGTCTAGGTGGCAGTCTTTTCAAACGGAAATCCACAAACAGATGCGGCTCCTCGAAATGGATGTAATGTTTTTGCAGGCTTCCCGCCAGTCAGCCACAACCTCTGTGAGGTATGCATCAATGCGATCGCGCATTAAAACTCTGCTTGGCTACTGCGAAGCGCTTCTCCAAGTATAAGGGGGGAGTGAAACGTCCTGAGTCTGCATTCTGGGGGAATCTTGTCTCAACGCCGATAAGCTCGCGTCTCCCCAGTGGGAGAGGGAAGATTACACTCCGGAGGCCAGTCGCCTCCGGCTCCGCCAAACTTAAAAACCGAAGCTAAGAACTCAATTGCCATCAACCATTGGCACAAGATGTCATAGTAAACGGGGTAAATTTAATAGGGAAATTGGCGTTTGAGAGGAAAATCAACTGGTGAACTGCCCAAAATGTAAAAATGTATCGCTAATCGATGGCACGTTGGCTGGACATTTAGCGGTTAAGCAATGTATGGAGTGCAAGGGGACTTGGATTCCTGCTAGTGAATACGAAGCGTGGCAAGCTAGTCTAGCGCAGCTTCCGAGTGTAGATCCAGAATTGCTCTCTCAAACCCTTCCTGTAGATTTTGTGCAGTCTCCCTTCGATACCAAGGCTGCTTTGTGTCCGGAGTGCCGACGCTATCTATCCCGCGCTAAGGTGAAGCTGAAGACGCCGTTTTATGTGGAGCGCTGTCTGACTTGTGAGGGTATTTGGTGCGATTATGGCGAGTGGGATGTGCTATCTAAGCTAGGACTGCACGCAACGATTGAGCAGCTATTTTCCAATGAATGGCAAGCACGGGTGGAAAAGCAGCAGCAATCGGAGAAAGAACGCGAGGCGACAACGGAAAAACTCGGCTCCGATTTGGCGACGCGCGTGTTTGAGCTTGCTGAACTTTTAGCAAAACATCCGAATGGGGATTTTGGAGTTGCCTATCTGATGCGGCGAGTAGGAGTAACTAAATAACAACTCCCCGGCTCCTGCTGAGTAAGAAGAAAGAATTAAGATGCTGATAGCTGAATATGAGTAAAGTCCTTTTTTGTGTAGAAAATCTGCGGGTAGCTTATCCAAGCCGTCGGTCTAGCGGTCAGCCTAGTTGGGCTGTGGATGATGTTTCTTTTACCCTTGAACCCGGGGAAAAACTGGGGATGGTGGGTGAATCGGGGTGCGGTAAGTCAACGCTGGGACGGGCAATAATGCGGTTGTTACCTGCACAGACGCGCATTGAAGGACGTGCGTATTTTCAGGGTCAGTCTATTTTTGAGCTTACACCCCCACAGATGCGGCGATTTCGCGGGGAAGCTGTGGCGTTGGTGTTTCAAGATCCGATGACTCGCCTCGATCCGTTGATGACGATTGGCGAACATTGTCTGGAAACTCTGAAGGCTCATGAACCAGACCTATCGCGGCGCCAAGCTAAGGACAGGGCGATCGCTACTCTGGAGGCGGTGAAGATTCCGCCTACGCGCTGGTCGCAGTATCCACACGAGTTTAGCGGTGGGATGCGCCAACGGGTGGCGATCGCTCTGGCTCTCTTGCTCAACCCTAAGCTGATTGTGGCTGATGAACCCACTACGAGTCTTGATGTTACTGTCGCCGCACAGATTTTACAGGAACTAACAAGATTGTGTCGGGAAAGGGAAATGGCGTTATTGCTGATTTCTCACGATTTGGCGATGGTGGGGGAATATTGCGATCGCATTGCTGTAATGTACGCTGGCAAGATGGTGGAAACTGGCCCTGTGAAGGATATTTTTTCCCGTCCGCAACACGAATATACGCGATCGCTGCTAAATGCTGCCCTACATCTAAGGGAACAAGGAACAGAAAAAGGGGAACAGGTAATTGAATCTAAAGTCCAAGATGCACCGTTGCTGCGTATAAAAAATTTAGAAAAACACTACACTTTGGAACGCGGTTTTATTGAGCAGTTTTTATCACAATTTGGCAATCGAGAAGATGTAAAAACACCTGCGGCGATTAAAGCAGTAGATGGCATTAATTTAGAGCTGTATCCAGGTGAAATTCTCGGACTTGTTGGAGAATCTGGTTGTGGCAAAAGTACTTTATCTCGTACTATTTTGCAGCTGATTCGTCCTAGTGGTGGAAGCGTGGAGTTTTTGGGACAAGATTTAACAAAATTGTCTCCCGAGTCGATGCGAGCGGAACGGCGGGAAATACAAATGGTGTTTCAAGATCCCCATGCTTGTCTAAATCCGGTGATGACGGTAGGACAAAGTATTGCCGATCCTCTTTTTATTCACAATTTGGCTAGTCCCAAAGAGGCGAAAAGCCGCGTAATGCAGATGTTAGAGCGGGTAGGACTTACTCCCGCCGAGGAATATTATCAGAGATATCCTTCCGATTTGTCTGGGGGACAACAGCAAAGGGTAGCGATCGCGCGGGCTTTGATTACTCGTCCCAAGCTGTTAATTTGCGACGAACCTGTGAGTATGTTGGATGCTACTGTGCAGACGCAAGTATTGCAGCTAATGTTGGAGTTAAAAAAGGAATTTAACCTGACTTATTTGTTTATTACTCACGATTTGTCGGTAGCAAGATTTTTATGCGATCGCATTGCTGTGATGAATTCTGGAAAAATTATCGAACTTGGGGAGACTCAAGAAATTTTTAACAATCCCCAACATCCTTATACCAAAACTTTGTTACAAGCTGCACCATTACTCGTGCCACAGCAAATGTAAAGTGTTCGTCGGGCGATCGCTACTAGACTAGCGATTCGATACTAGCATGAGTTTTGAGTTTTCACCAAAAACCAGCTATGCGAATGCTGGTATGTAATGAATTGTGTGTTAAAATCTTTAGTAAGATTTAAATTCGGCTGTAGTGTTTGTTATTTGTATTGACAGGCGTTTTCCGAATCTAACTCCCCACAACATCTGATTCTGGAGATATTCCATGTCAATTTATGTAGGCAACCTATCCTACGAAGTTACGCAAGAAGACATTAGCGGTGTATTTGCCGAGTATGGAACTGTCAAGCGGGTTCAGCTACCAACTGACCGTGAAACGGGTCGCGTGCGGGGGTTTGCTTTCGTGGAAATGTCAACTGAAGCTGAAGAAACTGCTGCTATTGAGGCTCTGGATGGAGCTGAGTGGATGGGGCGGGATCTGAAAGTTAATAAGGCTAAACCTCGCGAGTCTAGAGGGCCTTCTGGTGGTGGTGGAGGTGGTGGTAACTGGGGCAATAACAACCGAAGCAATCGGCGCTATTAAATCTTGAGACCGGAACCATAAATAGGGTCAATTGCAGAGCAAGGAGTCAGAGCATTGAACTGTTTTAGCCCCTGCTAACGACTTATCTACAGGAACCCTCGCCCGCCTGCGCGGGTTTAATAATCCTAGCCTGTAGGGCAGGAGGATTAGTCTGTTTACCCCAACGCTTTAGCGTTTGGGTTTCCTTAATCTGCAATTGACTTTTTGGCTGATGAGGGTATCCAGCCATTGATCGAAACTTTAGGAGTAAGCAAAATGACCCAAATAGTTGTAGGCGAAAATGAAGGCATTGAGTCAGCATTGCGCCGATTTAAGCGCCAAGTATCTAAAGCAGGGATTTTTCCAGATATAAAGCGCCAACGTCACTTTGAGACTCCAATTGAGAAACGCAAGCGCAAAGCACTTGCTAGAAGGCGTAAACGTCGTTTCCGCTATTGATTTATAGGCTGAGAATTTAGTCAATAGCAAATGGAATGACTCGTCTTAGTAAGACGCGCCGCCCCGCTGGGGGTTATAAACGAGGGGCAGATGCGATCGCTATGCTTGTTTGTGATGCTTTAAAGCAAAATTTGCGGTAAGCGCGATCGCGTCGCCGTGCCAATTGTAAAAATTCAGCCAACTGGCAGTAATAATTTCGCATTTGCACGTACCTAAAAACCTTAAGCCAAGGTTTGCCATTAAAATAGCGCCATATTGTTAATAATTCTGGCTCGTTATTTACCCTCAATACTGGCGCGGGTTTGTTTTTCTGGAAGCGGCGGACAACAGGCTATTCACCGATATTTAGATTGGTAACATAACATGGCGATCGTACCATGTTGGCGGTATTTTCTCAAACCAACGGTAGTTAAATTGATTGCCAGCCTTAGCGGTCAGCAATATCAGCTACAGTGCAACACCTGGCAGATGGATTGGTGTTGCCTTGTCAATTTGCAAAGCCTTGAAATTAAATCTTTAGCGCAGATGCGAGAAAATCACCTTGGGAATCTGGCCAGTAGATTTCCTATTAGTAGAAATGCGCGAAACGGTTAACACGCTTAGGATAAAAAACACAAAAATGAATACCAAAGAACTTTTAAGCCGATATGCAGCCGGACAAAGAAATTTTATTGACGTAGATCTGATGGCAGCAAACTTGAAAAATGTAAATCTTAGCAATATAAATTTGAGTGGCGCAAAACTGAATGGCGCAAAACTCAATAATGCAAACTTAACTAAGGCAAACTTAACAAATGTAAATCTGAGCGGTGCAAAGCTCGGCGGTGCAAGACTAAGCGGAGCAAATTTAACTAAGGCAGACCTCAGTAAGACAGATTTGCATACAACAAACTTGAGTTATGCACACCTGCATGAGGCCAATTTTAGTAGTGCAAATATGGGGAACGTGGACTTGATGGGGGCAAACCTCACTGGAGCCAATCTTAATGGGGCAAGCCTAATTGGGGCAAACTTAACTAAAGCAAACTTGGCTCTAACCGACTTAACTAACGTAGACCTAAGTGATGTAAACCTCAGTCATGCATACCTGCGCGGGGCAACAATGCCTGATGGAACAAAGCACGATTAGAATTGCTTACTTGTAGATAGGGTAAGTAAAAGGTTTTTGATTTTTAGGAATAAATTAAACTTGCATGGGGAGTTAAGTATAAGAATAAGCGTAATTCGGCAAAATTGCCGAATAAATTCATGGCTAAAAACTTGGGGGTGACTTGTTTTCTGCTAGTGTATTGCCTGAATAGCGCCGCCTTGTAAAATTGCAGCTAAAGAAGGAGATTTTAACAATTTGTAGCAATTTTTATCTAGGCTTATTTAACAGCATTAGTTGGATTAATGCAACAAAATTTAAATACGAAATAAGGGCGGTAAAAATGCCTTGATAGTGTGGCAATGATGTTTGCTTAGGCAGGGAATGAGTTGGCTGTGTAGTAAACAGGTAATCGCCAAGCAAAGGTTTGTTTACAACAACTTTTGCTCTAGGCGATCGCAAGTTTTTAAAAGCGAACTATTTAGCTTATATATTTTCAAGAGTGTAGCAAGAATGACCCCAGAATCAATACGCCTTATTTCCCAGCTAAGGAGCGAGTTCTACTCTCTGTTTGCTACTGCTATGAATGTGCCAGTAAAAATTAGTGGTAGTTCATATAGCAGTAATTTTGCTATTGCGTCGTGGGTAGATGATAGGAAAAGGCTAAACTACGTCAGTATTTATGCTTACACAGCACCAGATAAATTAATTCCAGAACGCCCGTTTTTACTTAGGGTCGCTATTAATAAGAGTGCTGGCAGAGTCGGGACGGCAAAATGGGGCAAAGAATGTCAAGGACTTAATGAAAGTTGGTACTTCGAGTTAACAGTACTGCCAGAAGAAATCTTAGATTTTCTCCCCTGGATAGTCAGCTTGGTGAAGGTGAACGAAAAAGGTTCACCCTCGTTTGTACAGGAACCACCTCATGCCTTTGACTTCAACTTGTCTAAGGGGCGATTATCAAATGATGCATGGACTCAATCAGCTTTGCAGGTTGCAGACTTAGCAAGAGTTTAGTTTTTAAAGAGGGGTCATCTTCTGTCCTGAGTAATAGTCATTAGGGAAAATTTGACTTAAACTTATTTGATGATTATTTAGGATAGCGATCAGCGCGATCGCTTCGCGAAAGAAGCTCCGTGCCAATCATATACACTCAGCCAACCGAGCGTACAAATCTTGCATTGGTACGAACTAAACATAAACGTTATCCTGGGCATTAAACACGATACTGGTCAAGCTACTACGACCTGGAAACCCCCGAGCCGCAATGCCCATGCATTAGAAACAACTTAGGCCATAATGTAAAGTGTGTCTGTTAGTACATCTAATTGCAGGAAAGACAGGAGCTTTTTGATGGGCGACAGCCATCTACAATTATCCACTCTAAATTAGAGTTGCCACTTGTCTCTAATGAAGCTGTATCCTTATCTCTATTCAGCAATTGCGAGCCTTCTCCTCACTGCCTGCACATTGCAAGATGCTCAAAAATTGCCCCAACTTGATAGTAATCAAGTAAGTCAAAAGCAACTCAAGGTGGTGAATTTAGATAAAACCAAAATACTTATGGGTCAAACTATATACGTTCCCGTTTATTCCCATATCTATTTTGAGAATAAAAAGCAAGCTATAGATTTATCAGCCACTCTCAGCGTCCGCAATACAGATATAGATAATAGCATTATTATTACTTCAGTACGATACTACGATACCAACGGTAAATTGGTTAGGCAGTATTTAGAAAATCCGATAGAACTAGGCTCCTTGGCTTCTACGGATTTTGTGGTAGAGAGAAGTGACAAAAGTGGTGGCTTAGGAGCAAATTTTATCGTGGAATGGGTAGCAGAAAAAGAAGTTTCTCAGCCTGTGTTTGAGACAGTTATGATTAGTGCTTCAAGCGCTCAGGGAATATCTTTCGTAAGTAATGGTAGAGTAATCAAGAACCTAAGTCCCAAAAAATAAACAGCTCGCGCTTGTTGTATACACAACCTTATCGCAGACTTTTTTATTTATTTGAGGACAGCTTGCCGCAGAGCTAACCAGTGTAGAGTTATCTATTGTTGCAATCATCATGCTCAATTATATGGACAGTCTTGCATCAACAACAGCATTCCTCTGGTTATTTTCACCGCCATTTATACTAGGAAGCATCAATAACGCAGACCCATCCAATCCAGGGAAGGTAGAGGGTTTAGTCACCGTTTTGATTATTCTCCTGCTGGTTGCGACTGGTGTTGCTCTCGTCTCCCGTTACCTTCGGCTTCCGTATGTCACGGGTTTAGTATTAGCGGGGTTGGCAATTACAGAATTGCTGCCGCGTCGCATCGGCTTGGATTCTTCGCTAATATTCAATCTCTTTCTACCAATTCTGTTATTTGAAGCTGCCATTAATACTGATATCAGCCGCCTCCGCAGCACTATAAAACCAATTGCGCTTTTAGCAGGGCCAGGGGTGGTAATTTCTTCTGGCATTACGGCAATTATATTGAAATTTGGCCTGGGGTTAACTTGGATACCAGCGTTGTTGGTAGGGGTGATTTTGGCAATTACCGACACAGTTTCAGTAATTGCTGTTTTCAAGGAAGTGTCAGTCCCCTCTCGGCTGTCCACAATTGTTGAGGGAGAAAGTTTATTTAATGATGGTATTGCTTTAGTTGTGTTCAGCCTGATTCTACAAGTGCATCAAACTGGCTCGTTAACGTTTTTGGCTGGACTTCAAGAACTCTTTGTAGTGATTGTGGGAGGCACTCTTGTAGGATTAGCGTTGGGTTACTTAAGCACTGGTTTATTTGTTCGCTCAGACGATCCTCTAAGCAGTATTTTACTGACAGTTGCAGTAGCGCTAGGAACGTTTCAGATCGGTGAAATTCTGGGAGTGTCTGCTGTTGTAGCGGTAGTAGTAGCCGGGTTGATTATCGGGAATGTTGGGCTTTCCAGAAGTGTTTCTGCGTCCAGTAACATAACGTTATTAAGTTTTTGGGAATATGCTGGCTTTGGGGTCAATACCTTTATTTTCCTACTTATCGGTTTAGAAATAGATTTAATAACGCTGTGGAAAACACTGCCAGCAGTTTTGCTGGCGATTGTAGCTTATCAAGTAGGGCGCTTGGTGTCGGTATATCCATTATTGGCACTTGTTCGTTTTTTTGACCGGGCGATTCCGTTGCGCTGGCAGCATATCCTGTTTCTTGGTAATATCAAAGGCTCGCTGTCAATGGCTCTTGCTTTTAGTTTACCTGCAACTATTTTAGGTAGGGAGGCATTGATTGCTTTAGTATTTGGCACGGTACTGCTGTCGTTGGTTGGGCAAGGGCTAAGTTTACCTTGGTTTGTGAAACGGTTTAATTTGTCTCATTTCTCAGAATTTCAGCAACAAACAGAGGAATTACAAGCCGAGCTAATTACCGCTAAAGCAGCGCAAGATGAATTAGATAGCTTGTTAAAATCTGGTGTTCTACCGAAATCTATCTATGAGGAAATGCGTTCAACTTATCAATTTAAGGTGGCAGGAGCCGAAAAATTGTTGAGGGATTTGTATAACAAACGTCCCGAACAACTGAGCAATTCTCTGGGCGATCGCACTAAATTTGATGCTATTCGTCGGCGCTTGCTACTAGCAGAAAAGGGAGCGCTAAACGAGGCGTTGCGTAAGCGGATTCTTGACGAACAAATCGTGCGCGGCAGGCTACAGACGATTAACCAACAACTGCTCAAACTAGAAGATGATTAAGAGCCGCCGATAAAATCAATCACTTGATGTAATGACCCCGGCTTCGTCACGATCAAGATGGTTGAACCTGGTTCCAGTATCGTACTGCCGTTGGGAATCATCAAATCCATGTGGGGATGGGGTTGATAACCAATAATTAGAGAACCTGTGGGGAAGCGAGAGTCTTGAGCGATTTGGGCAACACTACGACCAACAACATTGCACTGCTGTGGAATTGCGAGTTTTAAAACTTCAATTTGACCCTGCTCAAAATGCATCATAGATTCCACTTCGGGATATTCTATGGCATTGACCATTGTGGCAACTGCTAAATCTATGGTGCTAATTACATGGTGTGCCCCAGCAATTTTTAAAGGTTGTTCAAAATCGGGGTGGCGCATCCTACCCACAATATGGGAAACGCCATAGTGTTTGGCAAGAGTTACCATAGCCAGATTTAAGGCATCATCCCGCAGGACAGCAGCTAGTGAGTCTGCTTTGCGAATTCCCGCTTCTAGCAAGACTTCTGTACTCACAGCACTGCCTTCAAAAGCCATTATTCCCACTTGATCGCGGGCATAACGGCACGCATTGGGGTCGATATCAATTATTGCGACGGTATGCCCTAGTTCTACCAGTTTTTGGGCTAAAGTAAGCCCTACTAAGCCCGCTCCACCAATTAACACGTACATAGCTATCCTCTCTATTGACTTCCTGCTTAACTTTACAGGCTAATTCAGGAGTTTAGCCATAGGAAGGTGTTGCTAAATATTAGGCTACTTGTTTACAGGCTAAACACTGTTTTAAGAGTTTTTATCTTGGCAGTATCGATGCCGCATTCAAGTTTAGAGCTCGGATTCAAGCTTTTCCACTTGCCCTTACTCTTTGTAAAGATAACATCTGCCCGATCTATTTTATATATTGATAAATAGCGGCTCCGGGCAAAAATCTCATTTCTCGAAGCACGTTTAGTAATTACCACGTCTCTATTTATTTACAAAAAAAAGTTTTACTAAACCAAGAAATAGCTATTTTTTAACTAAAGCATCTAGGCAATGTGGCGCGATCGCCTCCTTTACACAATCTTTATAAAGCAGTACATAAATAAATTTTTTGCAAAATGTTACAAAAATATTTAGCACCCCTCTCTCACCCTCTTCGCAACACAGAAGAATCCAGACTGCTTACCATAATTGCGGAACATCCATAAGGGTTAATTCCAATTTGGTAACAACTATAATTAGGCAAACTAAAAATTTTAGTGTCGAATATCCTCAAAAACCTTTCACGGTCAAGCTTTGCACCGTATATGTTGCCTCCACTTGCGAAATTCAGCGGCTAGAATAGCGGCTACGGTTAGCCAAAATAGCTGCTATGACAACACTGCCGCCTCAAGAAAATACAACCCAAAATCGGAATCAGTGCTACTGCCTCAATCCTGCTTGCGAGCATCCAGAGAACGATCGCAATGCCGAAACGTGCCAAAATTGCGGGTCAAAATTACTCCTGCAAGATAGATATAGAGCGATCGCGCTTATCGGTCAAGGAGGCTTTGGCAGAACATTTCGCGCTATTGATGAATCTTCCCCATCCCAACCATATTGCGCGATTAAGCAGTTTTTTCCTCAACAACAAGGCACTAGCAATACTGAAAAAGCAGCTGAGTTATTTCGCAAAGAAGCGACTCGCCTAGAGTCACTCGGCAAACATCCGCGAATTCCTAAACTGTTGGCCTATTTTGAACAAGACCAACGCCAATATTTAATACAAGAATTTATTGATGGTCGCAACTTAGCAGAAGAATTAGCTGAAGAAGGGCCATTCGACGAAACCAAAATTCGACAGTTACTTAATGATTTGTTGCCCATACTGCGGGTTGTCCACAGCCATCAAGTCATCCACAGAGACATTAAGCCAGAAAATATTATTCGCCGTCGCGCTGATGGCAGTTTGTTTTTAGTCGATTTTGGCGCTGCAAAATATACAACAGAAACTACTCTGGGAAGAACTGGCACGGTAATTGGTTCTGCGGCTTTCACGGCTCCCGAACAAGTCAGAGGTAAAGCCGTTTTTGCTAGCGATTTATACAGTTTGGGTGTCACCTGCATTCATCTACTAACCCAGATACCTCCGTTTGACTTATTTGATGGTAGCGAAGATGCCTGGGTTTGGCGACATTATCTACGTCAAACGCCGAACGGTGCGCGTGGGAAGAAGGCTAGGAAAAGTGGAGCTTCTGTGTCGCTACAGTTAGGCAATATCCTCGATAAAATGTTACAAAGTGCGACAAATAAGCGTTACCACTCAGCAGATGAAGTCCTTCAAGATTTGAATTCAACTCCTATCCCAGTTGCTAGTTTTGAAATTAAGAAAAAATGGCTAGTGGCGGGTGCTGTTTTAGTGTTGGGATTCGCAGGAGTTCGGTATTTAGTATCTCCTGTAACGCAGATGGTGACGCAACAATCTGATGAGCGATCGCACTCTCAACAAAGTGGTTTGTTTGCAGAAGTAGATGGGAAGCAGCAAGTTTTCCCGTTGCAGCATACCGAAGTGATGGCGAAAGTCGCTGGTAATGTCTCGCGGGTGGAAGTGACGCAGACTTTTACAAACCCCTTTAAAGAACCCTTAGAAGCGGTTTATAAATTTCCACTCCCTGAAGATGCGGCGGTGGATGATATGGAAATAAAAGTAGGCGATCGCATCATCCGAGGTCTTATCAAAAAACGCGAAGAAGCAAAGCAAATTTATCAGCAAGCCAAAGAGCAAGGCAAAACTGCTGGATTACTCGAACAAGAACGCGACAATATATTCACTCAGTCGCTAGCTAATATCAAACCAGGCGAAAAAATTGATGTCACTATTCGCTATACCAATAGCCTGAAGTTTGAAAAAGGCGATTACGAATTTGTATTTCCGATGGTGGTAGCACCGCGCTACATCTCAAACAATGGCGACAATAGCAATGTTGCCAACGCATCAACAATTAACCCGCCTGTAGAGTCAGGTGGAAACATTGCCGGACAAGATATTGGCGTGACGGTAGAAATTGAAGCAGGCGTACAAGTTTCTAACGTGCGCTCTACTTCTCATCAAATCCGCACTACGAAAGACGGACGCATCCTGCGAGTTGAGTTGGCTAAACAAGATACAATTCCCAACAAAGATCTCATTTTGCGCTATCAAGTTGCAGGTAAAGAAACGCAGTCTACCGTACTTGCTGATGCAGATGAACGCGGCGGACACTTTGCCACATATTTAATCCCCGCAGTGCAATATCAAACTAATGAGATTGTGCCAAAAGATGTGGTATTCCTTATGGATACCTCTGGTTCGCAATCAGGCGATCCGCTGGTAAAATCTAAGGAACTGATGCGGCGGTTTATTAATGGCTTGAATCCCCAAGATACATTTACCATTATTGACTTTGCCGATAGCACAACTCAGCTATCACCAACACCTTTACGAAATACACCAGAAAATCGCGACAAAGCCCTAAGTTATATCGAGCGGCTGCAAGCCGACGGCGGTACAGAGTTACTTAATGGCATTAATACTGTTGTGAATTTTCCACCAGCTCCCCAAGGGCGTCTGCGTAGCGTTGTGCTAATTACAGATGGATTGGTAGGCGACGACGTGCGAGCGATCGCAACAGTCCAAAAGAATCTTAAACCGGGGAATCGGCTTTATAGTTTTGGCGTGGGAAGTTCTGTTAATCGCTTTTTAATTGAGCGTTTGGCAGAGGAAGGACGAGGAACTGCAAAAGTTGTCCGTCAGGATGAACCCACACAGGAAGTAGCTGAAAAGTTCTTCCAACAAATCAACAGCCCTGTGCTAACAAATATTGAAGTTAGCTGGCAAGGTTCTGGCGCTTCACCAGCAATTTATCCCCTAAAGCCTGCGGATGTATTTGCAAATCAGCCAGTAGTGTTGTTTGGGCGCAAGCAAGATCGCAGCAATGGCACTTTGAAGATTTCCGGGATTGCTGCGGGTGGCAAACGTTATGAGAAGACAATTCCAGTCAATTTTGACAGCGCTGGAAACGCAGCGATCGCTCAACTTTGGGGACGCGCCCGCATTAAAGAATTGATGAAACAAATGTATCAGGGTGAAACTTCATCCGGCGTCAAAGATGTTACCGATACGGCTTTAGCTTATCGTTTGCTATCTAAATACACCGCATTTGTCGCCGTCACTGAAGAAGTGCGAGTCGATCCCAATAACACCAGGAAAATGCAAGTACCAGTGGAAAATCCGGATGGTATGAGGGGTGACACTACTTCTCGCAAAAATGCTAATCAGCCCCAACTTTCTCCCGCGAAAACAGCTAAGAAAACGTCATCTTCTACAGGGCTTGCCAAGCCGATAACGAATGTAGCAGCGCTACCTAATTCAATGCCAGCACCCAGCGCAATAGGGCAATCCAACCAGGTTAATTCACCTAGTCAAGGGGGGCAATCCACTCAATCTTCAGACCCAAGCCAAGTGCCAGAACCCACCAAAATGTTCGGCAATATTCTAGGGCTTTTGTTGTTAGGAATTTACTTTGGCTGGAAGCGGCTGATGGGATTGAAAAACTCTACACCCCGCCATTAAATCATAATTACTAGGGTGGGCAATACCCATCCTACTAATTTGTATTGCCACCATTGATACCAAGGAACCCAGGCTTGTTCTAAAGTTTGATATGCATTTTCTACAGCAGAATAATCTTTTAGGGGTATCGACAAATGCGCCCATAAACAACGCATATCTCGCAGTTCTGCGCGACCTAGCAACCAGGGAATTAAGCGGCTCAAGCGCACATCGTAAATAATACGATTGTTCCTAAACTGTTCATCCGTGACTGTACTACCGCCACGCGGGTTAATACAGGCGCTAAGATAGGCTCGTTCGCTATGAACAAAAAGGCTATAGAAGCCTATTCCTTGTTGTTGGCGTAAGATGGGTACAATTTTATCCGTGTAGTTGGGGATATTTTTATAGGTTTTTATTAAGCCTTTGATATCACCGTTTGTATTAGCAAGATAGCGCATTTCAATATCTAGGAACCAATCCTTCTGACTGTAGCGATATTGCCTTCCAGAAATGTATTTAGTAAGCTTTTCTGTAGTTTGATTAATTAGGGGGCTGCTTGCTAAAGCCTGCCAGCCAGGTAAAGATATTGTTGTGGGAAAAACGAATTCTGAAGGGGCGCGATCGCTTACGCTAGGATATAAAATTGAATTCCCCAAAACCGCCAGTACACCGCCAAAAATTGCAGCCACCAGCCAAATCCTGATTTTATCCCAACGTTTCATGGTGTTTATACTAATATAATAAGTATCTCTTCATAATTAGAAATTTTCTACTTTGATTACCCCTATCTATTTAGGGTATTTGCTGTCATCACTATGCAATATTGCTTCGATTTATATTGGATTTTTGTAAAATAAAAATATGACAGAATAACCCGAAAACCATGACACTAATCATAGAAAATATTACCGAGCCATCCCCTTTATGCCAGTAGTCAAATGCATTTTGATTAGATAACGCTACTAAAATAGCCATAAGAGCAACACGCACACCATTAACTACAAATCCCAGCAGCGCAGCCACAAAAGTAATTAATATCTTTTGCCTTGAGTTAGTGGGAAACAGCACTAAAAAGATAAATGCAAATCCCACTAATTGAAGCATAAGCCCCGTACCGGAACAGCCAGCGTATACCTCTATCGCTCCTGTTGGTAGACTGACTAGCAGACCTTGGCGGGATACTTGAAATCCTAAAACCCAAAGCACAAAAGCTGCGAATTTAGCTGTTAATTCAGATATATCAAACTGGAATAACCAGCCTTGAGCTATGGCTAGAAAACAGAGGATGCTAAGTTCCTGCCAATATTGCTTTAACCCTTTAAAACCCGAAGCTACGAGGCTCAAACCTAATATTGAAATGAAAGGTGAGATGCGGACGAAAGAGTCTTGGCTAGATAAGTGTATAGCCTTGAAAAAAATTAAAATAATCAGCGATGCACCAAAAAAAGTAGAAAAAATACCACTTTCTAGATTTAAGCGATCGCGTTTTTTCCAAAGTAAGGACAATACAGCAATCCAAAATAAAACGCTAGCCCCCAACAGGTCATTATCTCCAATTCTCATCGTCAAATGGAGATGAAGAGCAATTAAGCCTGCTGCTATACCCAAAAGCCATAATTTCAACTCTTTGACAAGTTTTAGGCCGCTCATTATTAGGTAATAAATTTAATCTGCCATAATGATAGGCTAGCTAATCTAAAAAACAATGGCTTTCTAAGGCTTGCCGCAACAGAACTTCATATTGAATATCGTCAACTATGTAAGCTCCAAAACGTTCGAGGTGGGGATTCATCATTTGGGCATCGAAAAAAACAAACTGGCGCGATCGCAATCTCTCCACCAACTTCACCATCGCTACCTTCGACCCCTCTGGAATTCTATAAAACATCGACTCGCCAATAAAAGCACCGCCGATAACAATTCCTAAAATTCCCCCAGCCAGTTCATCACCTTGCCAAGTCTCAAAACTATACGCCCAACCAGCTTGATTAAGCGCCAAGTAAATTTCCTTTAACTCCGGCGAAATCCAGGTTGTTTCCCTGTCAGCACACCCAGCGACAACGCCCTTAAAGTCTTTATTCACAGCAACGCTAAAACGCTCCTGGTTGATAACGCGCCGCAGTGACTTCGGATAGCGAAAGCTGTCGTCTAAGGGAACCAGCGCCCGTCTGCGACTGGAATACCATCCCAAGCCTTCGCTTTCCTCATCAGCCATCAGGAAGTAGCCTTGGGCATACCCCTGGATAATAGTAGGAACGTCAAACTGCATTAATTAGTTTGTGAAGCGATTATGTACTTTATCTTATTCACGGTAAGCTTTTAACTAATAGCTGAATGCTAGATACTATGTCACAACCTATCCCACCGATTACGCTACCACCAGTTGAGAATCCTCAGCAGGAGGGTGAATGGTTGCGAGACGCCTTACATAGGTGGCTCGATACAGAATTTATCCCAGAAGCCGTTAACGAGCAAATTGCCGCGCGAGCGTCCCAGATTTTTGTCCGACAGCGCATGGAAGGGGAAAATGACCTGGGTTCGCTCGTAATTGCAATTTTGATGGAAATGAAGTCGTTTGACTTTCGAGAGAGTTTTTATAGCGAGTTTGCGATCGCCAATGCGGTCAGCGATCTAATTTTAGATAGTCTTGGCGTAGATCGCTGCTGCGGCCAGTAATACATTTAAGTTTGAGTTTTGAGTTTTGAGTTTTGAATTAACTCAGAACTCGTAACCCATAACTCATAACTTTCTTGTTCTACCAGCTGGACTTGACCACACCCGGTAACAAACCTTGGTGTGCCCATTCCCGCATGACGTTGCGAGAAAGACCGAAATCGCTGTATACGCCTCTGGGACGCCCTGTCACCCAGCAGCGATTCCGCAGTCTGGTTCTAGCACTGTTGCGTGGTAGTTGTTGTATTTGACGGTGAATAGCCAGCTTCTGTTGTTGGGAAGTAGCACTATCAAATTGGTCTTGCAATTCTGCCCGCTGATCGGCATACTTCTCTACAAGCTTCTGGCGTTTCTTCTCACGCTCGATCATGCTCTTTTTAGCCATGATTGTTAGTTTCCACAAATAAAGACACCATTCTCCATTGTATCCCAATGCCATCAACTGGAAACTTATAAAGAAATTTCCAAAGTTTGACGCGAGGTTGTGATGCTGAGATTAGCTAAATTCTCCTCAGACAAATCCGCAGAAGGACATAAATCTGCAAGCACGCAAGCGTAGCACTCCGGTTTGCGAGCCTTACAAACTGCCCGACCGTGATAAACCAATCGAATCGACCAGTTTTCCCAATCTGGCTGCGGCAAAAGCCGCATTAAATCTCGCTCCACCCGCACGGGGTCAGTTTCTTCTGTCAAACCCAGACGGTAGCTAAGTCGTTTTACGTGAGTATCTACCGTCACCCCCTGATGGATATCGTAAGCATGACCAAGAACGACATTAGCTGTCTTACGCGCCACACCAGGCAATTCAAGGAGCAATTCCATTCTTTTTGGCACTTGTCCGCCAAATTTATCCACAATTAGGCGACAGGCAGCTTGAATGTTTTTTCCCTTGTTGCGATAAAAACCAGTGGAACGGATCAGATTTTGTAACTCTTCTAAGTCCGCACCAGCGAAAGCCGCTGCATCGGGAAACTGGGCAAACAACTCGGGCGTAACCTGATTCACCCGCTCATCGGTACACTGAGCAGACAAAATTGTTGCTACCAGCAGTTGCACTGGGGTTTCATAGTTCAACGTACAGGGAGCCTCTGGATAGAGTCGCTTGAGGCGAATCAAAATCTCCAGAGCGCGTTGTTTCTTAACCGACCACTTACGAGTAATGCTCACCGAAATAACTTCTGTACCCCTTCCAGATTGGCAGTATCGCGGAAAATCAGAAAAATTCCTAGCCCCAACAACAGCATCAGCCCAGTCTGCATTACACCATCTTGAATGCGGGTCGGCAGGGGCTTGCCGCGCAGACCCTCAACCAGCAGAAAAGCTAACTGTCCGCCATCAAGCGCTGGCAGGGGCAGAATGTTAATGACAGCCAAGTTGATACTAATAACTGCTGCAAAATACAGCAGGCTCAGAGTGTTAGACTCGGCTAATTTTGCGCCCGCCTCTACGATCGCAACAGGCCCGCTGACCTGGCTGGCGGTTTCTGTGAAGTTTGTAATTAACTTACCAAAGCCTTCAACCGTAGCCACAAATATCTGCTGGAATTGTTCAGCTCCCAGAGCAAAAGCCTCGCCTATATTTTGGGGGCGACGATATATACTTTTGCCATTAGCACTCAATTGCACCCCAATACGTCCTTGTCCGTCTGCTCCTAGTTCCGGTCTGACGCGCAGCGAAAGTTTTTGGCTGTCGCGTTCAATGTTCAGGTCTATTGGCTTGTTGGGATGAGTTTGAATTTCTTTCATCAGGGACGGACGCGCCTGCTCAGAAGCCGGAAGATCCTTCCCATTTACAGCGAGAATTAAATCCCCTGATTTAATCCCAGCTTGGGCGGCGGGTGTGTTTTCTGAGATTACCTGCCCAACATAAACACCAGGCTGATAGTTAAACCCTGAAGGTATGCCAACGATACCGGAATGAACCACAAGAACAAAGTAAGCAAATATTAGATTGGCAATTACCCCAGCGCTGATAACGATCGCTCGGTCGAGGACGGGGCGGTTGCGTAGCAGATTGGGGTCATCGGCAGGGATGTCGCTCTCTGGGTCATCATCGGGAAAGCCGACAAAGCCGCCTAGCGGAAAGGCTCGGAGGGCATACTCTGTTTCTGGCCCTTGATACTTCCACAGAATTGGCCCGAATCCAAGGGAGAAGCGATTGGCATAAATTCCTTGAAGACGAGCTGCCATAAAATGGCCTAGCTCATGCACCAGGATGAGGAGGGCTAAAACTGCGATCGCCGCCAAAACATTCATAGTTAAGTATTTATTGCTACTGAGCTACACACTTCTTCATTTTAGAGCGTGCAGTCAGTAAGCTTACAGAACCTCTCGCCCCAAGTAAGGTTGCAGCGCTTCTGGTATCCTCACACTTCCATCGGGTTGTTGATAGTTTTCCAGTATTGCCGACATCGTGCGCCCCACTGCCAATCCAGAACCATTGAGGGTGTGTACGAACTGCGTGCCCTTCTTCCCAGCTTCTTTAAAGCGGATGCTGCCGCGCCGCGCCTGAAAATCCATAAAGTTGGAGCAGCTCGATATTTCCCGATATTTTCCAGTTGAGGGCAGCCATACTTCTAGGTCGTAGCACTTGGCAGCACCAAAGCCCAAATCTCCGGTACATAACTCGATCGCCCGATATGGCAACTTCAATTCTTGTAAAATCGCCTCAGCATTCCCCACTAACTGCTGATGCTCTTGCTCTGAAGTGCTGGGATGAACAATTTTAACTAACTCGACTTTGTTAAATTGGTGCAGTCGGATTAATCCCCGCGTGTCTCGCCCGTAGCTACCAGCTTCTCGACGAAAGCAGGGAGTATAGGCACAGTGATAGATGGGCAACTGCGACGCTTCTAAAATTTCATCCCGGTAGAGGTTAGTTACTGGGACTTCAGCAGTGGGAGCGAGCCAGAGGTCATCCTGGTCGCATTTGAAGCTTTCTTCGGCAAATTTGGGCAGTTGACCCGTAGCTGTGAGTGACTGGCTGTTGATGAGAAACGGGGGAATGACTTCGGTGTAGCCAGCTTTGATTTGCCTGTCGAGCATGAAGCTGATTAAAGCTCTTTCGAGGGCAGCACCAGCACCGATGAGAGTTACAAACCGGGTTTGAGCAACTTTAACAGCGCGATCGAAGTTTAAAATCCCTAGTTTTTCACCAATTTCATAATGAGGGAGAATTGTAGCGCTCTGGGGTATGTATTCGTCACCCCAGCGGCGTACTTCAACATTTTCCTCTTCACTCTTGCCAATGGGTGTGGACTCGCTGGGCAAGTTAGGGAGTGTTAGGAGTAAAGCCTCTAATTTAGCTTTGAGGTCTTTTTCCTGCGGTTCTAGTTCGCCAAGCTGGCTTTTGATTTGGTTGCCTTCGTCCCGCAGCGCTTGAATTTCTGGGGAAGAGGGGTCGCCAAGCTGTTTAATTTTTATACCGACTAATTTGCCAATTTCGTTGCCTCGGGCTTGGAGTTGATTTCGCTTCGCTTCCAGTTCCCGTTGCTGCTGGTCTAGCTGCAAAATAGGTTGTAGGTCATATTTACCGACGCCGCGACGATCTAGGCGTTCTTGGACTGCTTGTGGATTTTCTCTTATTTGCTTGAGGTCTAGCACACATTCTCCCAGCTGTTGCTGCCAATAAATCAGGATATCACTGCGATCGCGTTATGGGTAATTTGGCATGAGGGATGGGGCATGGGGAACTGAGTTTTGAGCAGAGGCGCAGACAACTGCGCCTCCGGTTTTGAGTTTAATCTGCACTACTCCCCTACTCCACTACCCCTCTGCTCCCCCTCTCGCCTTACTGTTTGGCGATGCGATTCATAAGCCAAATTGACGCTGCGATTCCGGCAAAGTGAGCGGTAATGGTGTGGGTGTTCGCCAGCACAACAAGGATATCCAGCGGTTGAATTAGGCGGTTGATAGATTGGGGGTCTAAGAGTTGCACACCTTGAGGTTGGGACAAAGACTTGGCTACTAGAGCGCCTGTGATGGCTTGTGCACCCACAATGTTAAGTAACATTCCCACCAAACTCACAACCAATCCAAGCCGCAATACTTGAATGGTGTCTGCCTTTTTAGGGCGGAGGTTGGGATTGGGATCTAGCAGCTTGCGAGCGATGACGACGCAACGAAAAGCTTGATAAATACTGAAATACAGCACTAAGAGGCCGCAAACTGCAAAAAAAGTCGCTCCTCCCGTCCCTGCATTGCTGGCTCCGGTGTTGGCGCTAGGCTGGGCAAACCGAAACGCCCCCACCAAAAAAAGCCCAGTGGCAACAACGGCTAAGACTAACTGAAACCAGAAGCCAATCCAGCTTGTTAGTCGCAGGGTGAGGGCAATTCGCTTTAGGGCTGAGGGAACGGTCGGGGTGTCTGTCGTTTCTGGCATATAGATCTAAATCTGATGACTGGGTTGTGACGAATGTGTCCAGGCAACAGCTGCTGTTTAAATTGTCGTATTTCAAACGTTTATTGCCATCCCTTTGACAATAAACGTTTGGCAATCTGCTGCTATTGAGGGTGAATTTGGGCAGACAAGCATATTGCAAGCTCTTGACGCCACCCCGAGCAAATTCAACTATGGCCTAAGTCACATAATTTTTTTTTGGGGAGAACTTTTGAAACAATTCTTTCGTCAAACTAAGAATGTAGGCTCCTGATTTACTCAGGCTACCCCTATCATCGCCTGTCATTACTTTTTTAAGCCGTTTCGATTGGTGCAGTACGATGGAGTTTTTAGGAACGACACTGAAAAAGCATTTGGCTAACGGTGCTTATGCCGTTGCTCTCGTATGTAGTTTGGTGGTCTACCAAAGAACTGTTGTTGACAAGCCGATATCGATAGGCCAAAAATACCAAAGGGCGAACAGCGTCAGTACGCGCAGCATTGCGGCTATTCCAAGTCACCAAGTCAAGCCCGACAAGGTGAAAAAGCCAATTTTAAAGCAATCTTCTAGCGCTTTGGGTGAAGTCTACCAGGGTTCGTCTCGCTACCCCGCCTGGGAGGAATTTTTATCGCACTACCAAATTAAAGACTTACAGGTGCGTAGACAGAGACTGCACGGAGGCGCTGTGCAAACCAAATTTACGATCGCAGCTTCGTCCCACCAAGGAGCAGTTGTTGTTCTATCTGTTTCAATTCCGGTAGCACACCAATTGGACTTGTAAAATCAGACATCTACTCTGGCTCCCAACGCGGATTACAGTGTCTAAAATTAATGGCTGAGGGTGCCTGTGTGCCCGTCACACTGTTTCCTATAAGGTTTCAGGTGGACAAATGCATCGTTAGAATGGCCAAGACTATCCCACTGAACATGCGTTTGGTTGGGGTGAAAAGCAGGTTAATCAGATGAAATTTGACGATATCTATCAGTTTTTTCAAGACCCTCCTCCGACTTATCTCAACAAGGAACTAGCGGCATGTTATGTCCTAGCAGTCTTGTTGCAGGGAGAATCCTACGGGACAGAACTCATAGCGCGACTGGAGAGGGAATACCCAACCTATCGCCTAAGCGACACCGTTCTCTATAGCGCACTCAAGTTTCTTGAAGAGACAGGGGCGATCGCAGGGTACTGGAAAAAAGTCGAAGGAAGAGGACGCCCCCGTAGGATGTATCAAATCAACTCCACTTGGCAGGATCGCGCTCAGGAACTTGCCGGGCTTTGGCGTGATTATCTAAACAGGGACAGACAAGTAATTAGCAATTAGGGTTGTAATGCATCCTATATCGCTTCAGGGTTGCGGCTGCGACGCTCCGTGGCATCGCGATCGCCGCGATGCTAGCATTAGCCGGGGCTATGCCCACCCCTTGCCCGACTTGGGCGCTGGTGGGCACTACTATTAATTTGCGAAGCTTTAGTGTATTGTTGAAAATTCTCGATTCCTTATCGGCTCAAGCGATCGCGCGGGGCGAAGGAAGCGGGTAGTAATCTTCAGGGGCAAGCAACTTGTAAAGTAGTAGCAATGTTGCCTCTCTTTACCTAAAATCTGTGAATACGACTATTCTCTCTTCTACATTCCTGCTAACGCTCTTACTAGCAGTCGGTTTGTTTTTCTTTATCCGGGCTTCTGTTAAAGATCGCACGGAACAAGTTAAACTAATTGCTCAACAACCAGAAGCATCTCTCTTTTCTCAGTTGCAGCAGTATTTTCAAACCCGCTCCTACCGAGTTACCGCCCTAGATGCCGAACAAAATAAAGTCACCTTCCAAGGATTTGTCCGCCCCAGCTGGTTTCTAGCTATCTTCTTAACTCTGCTAGCTTTGTGCGGCATCCTTTGTCTGGTGCTGGTTTTATCTCAATTATTTCCTCAAGCGGGCGGCGTTTTTCTAATATTGCTTCTATTAGCACCCGCAGCAGGAATTTTTTACTGGCAAAAAGCTGCACGCCCAGAGATTGTATCTCTCAAGGTGGAAGCAGTAGTCGGTGAAGGAAATGAGACACAAAGTGTCCTTACCGTCACCGCCCACCGCGACGAACTGGCTTCTCTACAACAGGCATTGCAGTTAAAGACCTGCGAGTGAAGCATCGGGCAAAGCCTGCAAGCCAGAAGGCGGTAGGCGGAATAATTATTCCTTCTTACAACCTACTGACTCTTGTACGCTCCCGCACCTACAAGGAGTGGGATTCTTAAGCTCAGACTCTCCTTTCAAGTTACCTTTACTCAGGTATCGCGTTCTGATGACGAGTCGTTTCAGACTCCTCCTTAAGGTTTACGTGACCTATGCCCTAGTGTAGTTTTTACCTTGTATTAAAAAAATGGCTGCACTTAATTTTGCCAGGGTATTTTTATCCCACTTCTCTTGGCAATACGCCTAGAGATGCCTATTTTGTCTAAGTCTCAGCTGGTGCGAACTGCGACCGCAGGCTTCTCTATGGTGTTGTCAATTACCCTAAGACTAGGAAACAAGAAATGATTCTCTTCTGCGTATTGGGCACCGAAGAGACCTTTTTCTGCCCAGAAGTAGCGGTCTGTTGTGTGTTCGTTCCGCTTCACTAGCAGTAATGCGGGTGGAACTATACCCTCTGATTGAATAAATTTTCGCGCCGCGGTAACTGGTTTATCTTCCCCACTTTCGATACTAAACTGAGGCACGTGTTCCAGAATTCTGCGCCCTTCCTGGCGACGGCGACTTTTGCGCTTGCGTCTTCTTGCCAACCTGCTTACCTCCTGTTTCAGACAGCAGTTGTAATGGTAGTTACAAAAGCCGTCGCAAGTATATCCGTTTGAGTTTAAAAAATCAACTTGTATTAAACTATTTAGCCAAATCGGTCAAGTGCTGCAAGTACAAAGCTTAAGCCCCCTTGGGGGGTGCTGAAAAGAGAGTTATATTAAAATAAAATATACAAAGCTTAACCAAAAGTAATAAATAGAAGCTGGCGAGGGGTGAAAATAGGGATCTGAGGCTGTGGAATTCCAACTTGAGGAAGTCTACAGTTGATAAGGCAATAGTCTATAGTCAATAAACCGTAAGACCAGGATAAACTGGAGAGCAACGACTTGGTACGTTGAGCGGGGCGAGACCGCGCAATATCGCCTGTATGGACAGATGGCTTAAGAAAGTCCTTTGTGTATAGCGCGTAAGCGCATCTAACAAGCTTCGCTGAAGCTAAACGCAAAACGCAAAAATCTACTTTGGGCATCATGCCACACTGTATCCCTAGCCCCTAGCTACCGCATGGACATAATGGCCAGTTCAGAATTTGTTGCTTTGTGCCAATCGCAGGTGGCACTTCTAACTCAAGGGCTGGGAGCGGCTCTGAGTGCAATCTATTTAACCGAAGAACTGGTAGAATCAGGCGATGCAAAGCTAATTCCCATAGTGGTATATCCGGAAACAGGTGCTGTATGGGAAGAAAATCGGGCGAGGTGGCGTTTAGCAGACGCGACTGGCAGATTTGACCAGATTCGCCGCTTACCGTCAGGAAAATTACAGCCCTCCTCCCGCTCGCAACGCGATAATGCCCAGATAAGTTCAACTCAACCCGATGGGGGAGAAAATCCTCTGGGGCGACAGCGACAAATTGTTTTGCCGCTGATGCATGAAGGTACGGTGATGGGGTTGCTGGTGACTGGAAGGGATGACCGCCCCTGGAATGATGGAGAAAAGCTTCAGATTGAAAGGATTGCTCAGACGCTGGCTATAGCTTGCATCATGGATCGGCAGCGTGAGTGGTTGGAACATCAGGTGAAGTTGCAACAACGGCTTCAGGCGCAACAGCGCGACTTGATGGATGATTTGCTGCACCAGTTTCGCAATCCACTGACAGCTATACGCACGTTTGGCAAGCTGTTAATTAGACGCTTGCGACCTGGAGATGCTAACCGCGAAGTGGCTAATAGTATTGTGCGGGAAAGCGATCGCCTGCAAGAGTTGCTGCAACAGTTCGACCAAGCAATTGACCTGACAGCAGCCAACTCAGCACCCCGCGAACAATTGCCCCCCACGACGCCACAAGATAATCGGCCAATCCCTTTGTTACCGTACACGGTGGCGGGAAGCCAACCGCAATCCCAGTCATGCCAGCTAGCTGAAATCTTAGAACCGCTTTTGGATTCCGCAAGGGCGATCGCGCAAGAACGAAATCTAGTATTAGTTGCCAACATTCCCCCAAACTTACCCTCAGTCCAAACTAATGCCAAGGCATTGCGCGAGGTGTTGAACAATCTCATCGACAACGCCTTGAAATACACTCCAGCAGGCGGGAATGTTTATATCGATGTTGGGAAAGAAAAACATTGCTCTGCGGGAGATTTCCAGGCGATCGCTATTACCGACACTGGCCCCGGCATTCCCCCACAAGATAAAGAACATCTTTTTGAGCGACATTATCGAGGAGTGCAAGCTCAAACAGAGATACCGGGTACAGGATTGGGACTGGCGATCGCGCGAGAGTTAGTCCAGCAAATGAAAGGTGAAATACAAGTAATTAGCCCAGCCTACGACGCCGGGACTACAGATGCTCATTCATTAGACGGAAGGCACGGAACGACATTTATTGTCTGGTTGCCGCTGGCTAAGTTTTGAAATTTCAAATGCGAAAAATTTTCGCTTTTCAAACGTGAAACCCGTTTTCTTAAAGAAAACGGGTTTCAAGAAACTCCAGAGGATTAGTTCGCAGACTAAGCCGGGATTTGTGGCGAAGCGATCGCCCAACTTCCAACGCTTCTTTTTACTCAAAACTTTAAGGGCAGATGGTTAAAGAATGTCGCGGGAATGCCATATATTTTGGTAAACCCGCCCATACATCTCACTTACGGCTGAACCGTTAAGTCTTGGTTTAACTTCAGACTCAAAGCTGTATTAGGCTCAACCACGATCAAGTTAACTTTGTCCTTACCGAGGAACAGCCCAATCAGAGTACCAATCCCAGCGCCGCCTAGAACTTCTTCCGTAGCAATAGCGCGATCGCCCGTCACAGCAGAAACCGCCGCTGCCGCTGCCGCACCCAATACGGTATCCTTAATGACAGTCCTGACGCTAGTGCCCTTAGAAATCTGCTCAGTTTTTGTAATCACCTGAGAACTAGCACTTATAGGCAAGCGTTGACCATTAGGCAGACGCAACTCTCTGGCAACAAACTGAGACCCTCCAGTAGCAGGTTGCAATTCCCCAACTACCTCACTTCCTGATGGGATTACTACCGTTCCTTGATTGGTTTGAATGTTAGCCGCTACGGTCAACGTCAGCGGTGCCTTTTCATCAGGAGTTACGAGAATTTTTTGTTTTTCGTACCTGACTGGAATAGCGGTTCCAGCAGGAATTGTTACTGCCGTGTTTTGTGGGGTATCGTCAACTAGAGCCACAATGTAAGGTGAGCTGATTGCCGCCGCATCACCAGCGCTAACTAATGCTTGGTAGATGAAAGCAGCCACCTCTGCTCTAGTAGCATTTCGCCCCGGATTTAGCTGCTTGACATTGGAATAGTTTACTACAATTTTCTTCTCAGTAGCAGCGGCAATACTATTGCGAGCATAGCTAGAGATTGCAGAAGCATCGTTATAAAATTGCAAATCTGATGCTACTGCATTAGTTGCAGAATAACCCAATCCATTGGCTAAAGAAACTAGAACTTGTTCGCGGGGAATTCTTTGTTCCGGTCTGAAGATATTGCCGGGATAACCTGATAGAAACTCTGTCTGATAAGCTTCTTGAATCGCCGTGTAAGCCCAGTAGGAGGACGATACATCTGTAAATCTGACAGCATCGCGGGATTTATTCTTATTGAAGGCTTGCCGAAGCATTGCCGCAAATTGTGCCCGCGTTACTGGGTCTTGAGGGCGGAAGGTTCCATCCGGAAATCCTTTGATAATATCCCTTGAAGCGAGGGCTTCAATAAAATCCTTAGCCCAGTAGCTAGACGCTACATCGCTAAAACCAGCGCTTTGAGCAACAGCAGGTGCAGGAGCCAATATTGGTGCGACAATTGGCATCAACGAACCTGTTGTCATCCCCATCAGTAATAGTAAAGAAGTCGTAGATTTGAAGCTCTTGAAGTTAAACATTGAGTGCGTTCTCCCAAACTCATGTGCCTTTGTTTTATTAGACATGAAACTAACTAAGATGTTCCTACAAATAGCAATTTCAATAAATTTACTTTTTTTAGGTATAAATGGGTATGTCGGGAACATTTTTAGCTTTTTTAGAATAGAGTGCCCTTAAGTATTAAAGACGTTAATAGCGTAAATTAGTTGCGGGTTTGCAAGGAAATGGGTTGCTAAAACCAGACCGGGAGAGTGCTGTTCGCAACCATAAACAGGACTTATAGCATTTTGGATTTTGGATTTTGGATTTTGGATTGGAAACGCCGACGCCAGTAGGAAATTTCAGCTCTTCAAATGTAGCCAGATTAAACCCAAATGGTATTACGCAAATTAGTGGTACACCGCCATGAGTAGGGGCGCCCGTAATATATGTGGAGTTGGTGGGTAAGTCCTGATAAAAAAGGCACACCCAGAGGATGTGCCTGATATATGGAGTTCATACTTTAGACTCAAGAGCAGACCTGAATTGTTAGTCTTGATGGTCAACCCAGCGGCGGTAGAGTTTTTGAATCGCTGCGAGTACAGTCTTATTGCCAGATTTGGGAGAGGCAGTGGCTGGGTCGAGAAGCTGCAATCGATTCAGCAGTTTAGCTTCCTCGTTCGCCACGTCACCGTCGCTATAAATTAAGGCGCTAATAGATTCAACCAAACGCTGATAATCTTCTGGGCTGGGGCGATCGCCTAAATAATCTTGCACCCAGTTATAGCACTCGTTGGCTTGCACGGGCCTGAGTTCATATAACAACGGCTGAATTTCGCGATCTTCAGCGAGACCATTTTCCTTCACCACTCGCTGGAGATAGTCTCGTTCCTCTGGCTGAATTTTGCCGTCTATCCAAGCAGCACCGATGAGAATCTTGACAAGCTGTTTAACACTAGAATTAGCTGACATAGCTTTTTCCTTTTTGGGTAACAGGTAGTAACTAATAACAACTACCTACAACCCTACACCCTGTTTCAGTCGCACCATAAAGAACCCATCCATATGATGACGGTGCGGCCAGACTTTAATCCAGCCATCTGGGGTTGTAAAGCCTGCTGCTGGTGAGTTTTCCGGCGGCGCTTCGATTTGCCAGCCAGGGTGATGGTCGAGAAAAGGTTGAATGACGGCTTCATTTTCCATCGGATGCAGGGTGCAGGTTGCATAAACTAAAATGCCTCCAGGTTTCACCCAAGTGGCTACCTGCTTTAATAGTTCCCCTTGAAGAGTAGAAAGTTCCTCAACTGTTGCTGGTGTTTTCTGCCAACGCGCATCGGCGCGACGGTGCAGGGTTCCAAGTCCCGAACAGGGAGCATCTAGCAATACTCTATCGGCTGAGTTGGTAAATTGGGGGAGGTTGCGACTATCGCCCGTGAGGATTTGAATTGAGTTGAGGTGGAGTCGTTGGGCGTTTTCCTTGACTTTGCGGAGGCGGGAAGAAGTGCGATCGCATGCCCACACTTTACCGCTATCTCCCATCATTTCTGCAATGTGGGTTGTCTTTCCCCCCGGCGCTGCACACGCATCAATTACCATTTCACCTGGTTGGGCATCTAATAAGTATCCCACCAGAGTTGCGCTGCTATCTTGCACTGTCCACCAACCCTCGCTGAACCCAGGCAGTTTTTGAATTGCACCCATGCTGCCAATTAATCTCAACGCATCTGGTAAGTGGGAAATTCTGCTTGTTAAGACACCAGCAGATTGCAGCGCTGCTTCAACTGTTTCTATGTCAGCGCGGAGTCGATTCACCCGCAAGTCAATGGTGGGGGATTGGTTAAACCATTCGCAAAGTTGTTCTGTTTCCGCTTCACCAATCTGTTCTAGCCACAATTCCACAATCCAGTCGGGAAAGCTGTGCAAGATTCCCAAACGCTGGACTGGGTTTTGCGGCAGCGTCAGGGGGTCTGAGTGAGTGCTGAGGGGAGTTTCTGATTTAGAACTCTCGACTCCAGACTCCGGACTCCGGACTTGTGTTAGACGGATATATTGCCGCAACAGACCGTTAACGACACCTGTGAGTCCCGAAAATCCGTTTTCTTTAGCTAGTTGGACGGTGGTATTAACGGCGGCGGAGGGGGGAATGCGCTCTTGATAGCGGAGTTGGTATAAGCCTAGATGTAGAATCGTGCGGAGGTCTGGAGGTTGTTGTGAGGCTTTCTTTTTGCCTAGTTGATCGATGAGAGAATCGAGCGATCGCATCCTCCTGACACTCCCATAAACTAATTCTGTCAGCAGACGGCGATCGCTTGCGCTCAGGTCTGAAGAGTGCAACACGCGATCGAGGGCTACATCTGCATAAGCCCCCCGATGAACGTCTCGGAGAGCGAGAAATGCTAGTTGACGAGGATTTTGCATATTATCCAGTATGGGTTAGCCTAGCGACTCAAAACCAGCATTGGCATCTTTGTTTGTGGCACTTTCATTATTGTCCCGATCCACTGCTAGAACTCAGGGAGATTAAAAACAAAGTCTGTTTACCTCTGCTGCTTTAGTTGCTTCGCGATAAATGCGAGGATTGGGGTTTTTCCTAGAAACTTGCATTAGGTTTTCTCGTCTTCCAGATGTGTTCGCTGTTGCAGTCAATCAAAATATTGACACACAACTAACCGTGTTTTATCTTGAGAGCTTTTTACAGTGTAGAGGTAAGCAATTCTAGAGCTTGGAACTAATAATGTTGACTAACCGCAAACCAGTTTTATTGTCTTTTTGTCTGTTAACAATTTTGGGTATCAGTATTGGTAGCGGGGTTACGAATGCCGCTCAATCTGTAAAGACACCCGCAACAGCTACAGAATCATCGACCAAGGCAAACAATTCTACTATACAGGCTCCTCCAGGCGCAGCCGCGCCAGCAAAAAAATCATCGACTAAAGCAAGCAACCCTACTACGCAAGCTCCTACAGGGGCAGTGATGCCAGCAAAAGCTGCTCTTAACAAAGTGAAGGTTTTCTTCCCTAAAAACCCCAAAAGTATGGAAGATTATACCTATGTTGAGCCTGTTGTGCGGACTACGGGCAAAACCTCTTTAGCAGGGTTTGCTATTGAACAATTGATAGCTGGCCCCACAACCCAGGAAAAGACTTCGGGTTTGTTTAACCCTATTAAGCTAGAAGGCAAATCTAACTGTGGCAGCGATTTTTCTTTAGACTTGAGCAAGGCTGGAGTTGCTAAACTCAAATTTTGTAAAAAGGTGATTGGGGGCGGCACCTTAGATGATGCTCGTACCAAAATGGCTATTGATGCTACGTTGAAGCAATTTTCTAATATCAGTTCAGTAATTGTTCTAGATACAAAAGGTAACTGCTTAAACGATCAAAGTGGAGAAAACGTTTGTCTGAAGAAACCTCAAAATACTGTAAAACTGACAGAACAATCGAAACTAGCTATTAATGGAATCGGCCCGGTCGATCTTGGTATGACTGTTGCTGAAGCGTCAACTGCTGCTGGCGTGCAACTGGTTTCACTTGGTTCTAAACCCAGTGCTGTATGTTCGGAATATAAGCCAGCGTCGGGGTTGAATGGAGTTAGATTTATGGTGACGAAAGGTAAGATCGCCAGAATAGATATTGACTCGAAAGCGATCGCTACTGTTAGCGGTGCTAAAATTGGCGATACAGAAAGCCGAACTAAGTCGCTTTATTCCGGACAACTTCAGGTATCGCGCCTTCCTAATTCAACAAAAGGTAAATACTTGACGTTTGTCCCTAAAACTGAAAGAGACAAAAATTTGCGCCTCATGTTTGAGACTGACGGGCAGACTGTACGCCGCATCCGAGTTGGTAAGCTTCCAGAAGTCGGATTTATAGAAGGCTGTCTTGATGTCCGCCCCGACTAATAGTTTTGTCTTAAGGCTTTTTGACCTAGCTAGTGCAATCTGGCTGGGTTTGTAGAAGGCGATCGCTAAGTATATGTTGCTCAAGCGCGGCTTGGCGATCGCTATCCCAAACTACCCTATCAAATTCCAGAAACCAGGAGGAAAAATGTCTATCAAATATCAGTCAACTTTACTATCTTTTGGCCTGTTGCTGACGCTTATCAGCGGTAGCGCTATGGAAAACAAGACCTCGAATTTTGCATTAGCGCTAGAGTCAAATCAGTCAGTAAAATTAGCGCAAGTTGGGCAAGCAAAACAAAATAACCAAAAACCATCAGCAGGGGTTAAACAGACCCAAAATAGGGTTAAAGTCTTTTTACCTAAGAACCCTAAGAACAATCAAAATCCCAGCTACGTTGAGCCAGTTTTGCGGACTACGCAAAGAGGGGATGTACTCAAGTATTCTATTGAACAAGTTATCGCTGGCCCTACCAGTAATGAGATAAAGCAAGGTTTTCTTAAGCCGATTCAGCTTAGAGGCAGTTCTAACTGTGGCAGTGATTTTACTGTCAGCTTATCAGGGAGCGTAGCTCGACTAAAATTCTGTAAGACGGTTATTTCTGGGGGGATAGGAAGCGATGCTCGCGCTAAAGGTTCTCTAGAGTCTACTCTGAAGCAGTTTTCTACTGTTAAATCAGTCGTGATTCTGACAAACACTGGCGACTGCTTAGGCGATCAAAGTGGGGAAAATTTCTGCCTTCGTGGGGGCAGAAAGTAGTAAGTTTGATTAATACGCGATCGCTCTCTTCTCTATCTGTCTTGAGTGCAAAGATTTAAGAAGTCGAACCGCAGAGAACGCAGAGTAATAGAGAAGAGATGCGATCGCCCCACTCAAACCATGTCGGGGCTATTGCAATATAAATTCACTTTTATTAATAAAAATTAATAAGACGGCGATCGCTCTAAATTGCTCGCCTGAAACCCAATTTTATTCATAAAATTTAAAAAATGGGTAAGAATTAGATGTATCAGCTCTTACCCATTTGTATGGTATTTTTTACGAAATATTAGTTACCTATTGCGATCGCTTGATAGGTATGCAACTCTGATAAAGCTTTTTACAAGCAACGAGCGGACACATATCAAACGCTATTAGGCATAGTAGTCAATTTCTAACCCGAGCAGCCTTCCGAGCCGTCTCCACCTTCGACTTCCTCCTCTTCCTCGCCCTCGTATTCCTCATCCTCTTCCTCCTCCTCGTCTTCTTCCTGCTCTTCTTCCTCTTCGCAGTCTTCCTCGTCATGCTCTGCTACAACAGATTCCAAGGAAAACCCAGTTACAGGTTCGGAAATGGAGAAGAGGGCATTTTCTAAATTTAATGGGTAAGCCATAAATAGTTATACTCTGCGTATAAACAAGAAACTTTCTACATATTAAACCTTAACTTTCATTGCCAACCGCCATTAGATAGAACTGTAGTTTATCTTAATGTGGTATTTGAGTTATCTTGATGAAAAGTTGTCCCGCTCGTTAATAAACCGTTTATAGTATGACTTCGGTGCGTCCCCACCTTAAAGCTAAAGCCCTGAAACCGTTATCCCGCCGCCCTGCGAAAGAACTCTGTAGCGAATGCGGTCTGTGCGATACATACTACGTGCATTATGTCAAAGAAGCCTGCGCTTTTATAAATCAGCAAATTACTGAATTAGAAGAACAGACTCACGGACGTAGCCGCAACTTAGATAACCAGGATGATTGGTATTTTGGCGTCAATCAAGACATGATGGCGGCGCGAAAAACGCAGCCAATTGAAGGAGCGCAGTGGACTGGAATAGTCAGCAGCATTGCGATCGCCATGCTCGATCGCGGCTTAGTTGAAGGCGTTGTCTGCGTCCAGAATACCAAAGAAGACCGCTTTGGGCCAATGCCAATAATTGCTCGTACCGCAGAGGAAATTTTAGCAGCGCGGGTGAATAAGCCAACCCTATCGCCTAACCTTTCCGTACTAGAGCAAATCGAGCAATCTGGCATGAAACGGCTGCTAGTAATTGGTGTTGGTTGCCAAATTCAAGCATTACGAGCTGTAGAAAAACAACTAGGCTTAGAAAAACTTTATGTTTTAGGTACGCCCTGTGTAGATAACGTTACTCGCGCTGGGTTGCAAAAATTTCTGGACACTACCAGTCGTTCCCCAGAAACAGTAGTGCATTACGAATTTATGCAAGACTTCCGAGTTCACTTCAAACACGAAGATGGCTCGACTGAAACTGTACCTTTCTTTGGACTTAAAACCAATCAGCTCAAAGATGTCTTTGCTCCCTCTTGCATGAGTTGTTTTGATTATGTCAATTCCCTAGCCGATTTAGTGGTAGGTTACATGGGGGCACCCTTTGGCTGGCAGTGGATTGTGGTGCGGAATAATAGGGGGCAAGAAATGCTGGACTTAGTGCAAGACCAGCTAGAAACGCAGCCAGTCATGTCAAAAGGCGATCGCCATGCAGCCGTGCAACAGAGCATCCCAGCTTACGATAAAGGTGTCACCCTACCAATGTGGGCGGCAAAGCTGATGGGCGTGGTCATTGAAAAAATCGGCCCCAAAGGTCTGGAATATGCCCGCTTCTCGATTGACTCCCACTTCACTCGCAACTATCTCTACATCAGACGGCATCATCCAGAGAAATTAGCGGCGCACGTACCGGAGTACGCCAAGCGGATTGTGGATCGGTATCAACTACCAGAATCCTAAGTTAAAACTAAGCAGTTTAAGGCAAAAGGTAAAAGGTAAAATTTACCTTTTGCCTTTCTGAGGAACAGGGCCTTATTGGCATTTTTGGAAAGATTATGACATCTTCTCAAAAGCAGTTGACGATCGGATGGCGGGAGTGGATCTCACTGCCCGATCTTGGGATCTCCGCAGTTAAAGCGAAAATTGACACGGGGGCACGCTCCAGTGTATTGCACGCTTTTGATATCGAGCCTTTTGACCGCGATGGCAAACGCATGGTTAGATTCAAAGTGCATCCCAACCAACGGGATAACACTACGACTGTAACAGCGGAGGCGGAGCTTATAGATGAAAGATACGTTCGCAATTCCGGCGGACAATCAGAGTTGCGACCAGTGATCCTGACTCAGGTCGAACTTTTGGGACAAAGATGGCCCATTGAACTGACATTGACTAATCGCGAAACAATGGTTTTCCGGATGCTGCTTGGTAGAGAGGCAGTACGCCGAAGATTTTTAGTGAATGCAAACAAGTCATTTTTACTCAGCCCAACTGGGATTAAGAAATTTAAACAAAAGCAAGAGAAACAAGAATTATGAAAATCGGTATCTTATCGCTGAACGCTTCGCTTTACTCTACCAAGCGGCTTGTGGACGCTGGCGATAAGCTGGGTCACGAGATGCATGTCATCGATTACCTACGCTGTTACATGAACATTACCGCCCACAAACCGATTGTCGTGTACAAGGGGCAACCGTTGGAAGGATTTGATGCGATTATCCCCCGTATTGGGGCGTCAAAAACGTTCTACGGGACGGCGGTGGTGAGGCAGTTTGAAATGATGGGCGTGTTCACGGCTAACCGTTCTCAGGCGATTTCGCGATCGCGCGACAAGCTACGATGTCTTCAGTTGTTGGCTAAAAAAGGTATTGGGTTGCCAGTAACTGGATTCGCTCATTCACCAAAAGATATTGAAGGTTTGATCGATATTGTGGGTGGCCCTCCTTTGGTGATCAAACTCCTAGAAGGTACTCAAGGCATTGGCGTAGTTTTGGCGGAAACTACGCAGGCGGCTAAGTCAGTGATCGAAGCTTTTCGGGGTTTGGATGCCAACATTCTGGTGCAGGAGTTCATCAAGGAAGCGGATGGCATGGATATTCGTTGCTTTGTGGTTGGCGACAAGGTTGTTGCATCTATGAAGCGGCAAGGTGCGCCTGGGGAGTTTAGATCTAACTTGCACAGGGGGGGGAGTGCCGAACAAATTAAGTTGACACCAGAGGAGCGCAGTATAGCGGTACGGGCTGCTAAAACGATGGGGCTTAACATTGCGGGTGTGGATATACTGCGGTCAAATCACGGGTCAGTGGTGATGGAGTTGAATTCTTCGCCTGGTCTGGGAGGTATTGAGAAGGCGACCGGGAAAGATGTGGCGGGGAAAATAATCGAATTTTTGGAGAAAGAAGGGACTTTAGGGAAAAACAGCGATCGCGTCGAATATTAAATTTGCCAGTAACTTCGCGAGCCGTCATCCCCATTCGTGTCAATTTAAGTAATGTGGGGGAAAGATTATTAAGTTTGGCGATTAAAAAGTAAAAAAATGTTTTTAAGTTGGCAGCAAGAGATGCCCTCTGTTATGGATTTTAAGATACAACGCCTACATCGATATTTATTTAAACTAGGTATTCCGCAAAGCGCGATCGCCGTAAACTTACCTTTGGCTAATGAGGGGGAGCGATCGCCCAGTGCATGATATTATGACTGGCAACTCTCTGACATCGCACAAGCAACAGTACTTCGTTAGCTACACAATGTTTTTTTCTAGCAATAGGAGTAGTTTTAACGCTATTTATATTCAGGAGGCTTCAAGTGAAAACCTTGGGAATTTGTAGCTCAGATAGTGACCAAATTTACTTAGAATCACCTAACTCTGTTAATTATGAAACAATCAGCCTCTATAAAGAAGCCAAAAAAGTATATGACGATGTTTTAGTATTTAACCCTTCCCAGATTAGCTATAAATTTGTCCGAGAACTAGAAAAACCAAAAATTATTCTTGATAATAAGGATATAACAAGTTTAACAACCCTAATTGTACGACGTATTGTAGGCAGCGAACAATCAACAGCTATTTTAGTTAATTCACTAGCAGCTTGTAATTGCGATGTGATAGACCCACTAGCAAGATTTACAGGTAAAGTAAATTCTAAACTATTACCAGCTCTTAGACATCATAAAAAAAAAATAGGGATAAATTCTTACCCTGCTTTTAATATAGAAAACGCAACGCAGTTAATTAACGAGCTAGCTGAATCAGACAAATTCCCTTTAATAGTTAAGCCTTTCAATGGTAGGGGAGGTATAGGCGTTGAGCTTTTAAACGATCGATATACAGCGCTAGAGTATGCCAAAAATTTCTTTATTCAAAATGCCGGGAATAACGTACCAATACTGCTCCAGGAATTTGTACGGTTTAAATCCGAATACCGCGTGATGGTAATTGACGGTAAATGTTTGGGAGCAGTTGAGAAAAAAGCCAAACCAGGAAGTTTAGCGGCTAATGCTGCACAAGGCGGCAGTTTTGTAGTAGCTAATGTGCCAAATATAGTAGATTTTACTGTTAAGAATGTAAGCCAAAAAGGTATTTATGGTATAGATGTTGGTGAAGATTGCGATGGCAAACTTTATATCATCGAAGCTAACCCTACACCGATGTGGAGTGCTTTTGAACAAGCTACAGGAATCAATGTCGCGAAAGAGATTATTAATTGTGCAATCGACAGGCTGCATAAAAAAGTCAATTCTCCGCTTTTAGGAGCGACAGAAGTTACACCATAGCCAACATTTTTTATACGCATAAATATTTAGTATCGCGAGACGCAACTGACTTTTTAAACAAATATTATCTGGTTAAAAAAGCTTATGCAAATTACCCATAAGGCAATTATTAGTCCTTGTAGAAGCGCCTCGACTGCTTTAGAAAACTGTTTCGGACAAGAGCCAGAACTCCGAGTAATTCACCAACCTATTAAATCTGGGCTTTTACGGTGGGGAATTGAAGACTACCGTATTTTTTTTAAAAAGCCTTTAGGCGCTAGAGCGATTATTTTTAAAGAAACTATCGGGTCCCGCAAGCTGCGAACGTCTCGGCTAATTGTATTTCCTTCAAAAGAACTGGTATCAAACACCGATCAAGTTTTTATTTTTAGGGAGCCGCTGGAAACATGGCGTTCGTGGCTGAAATACAACTATAAAAATTTAGACTTTTTTCTAATTTCCTACAAACATACTTTCCATTTATTAAAAGAAAGTTTGGAAATAGCACCGCAGCGCGTTACTTGCATCACCCAAGACTTATTTTTGGATTACCCAGAACAAGTTCTGAGGGAACTCTGCTCTAAATGGGAGATTCCCTATCGAGAAAATATGTTGTGGTGGGAAAGACCTTTTGGTAGCGATACTTGCTTGATTGAGTTTTCAAAATTTACAAAGATTGCTATTCATAAAAGGCGGGTATTTGATAGTTTAAAAAAAGCTGAAACGGTGATAAGAACACAACCGCAGCAAGATTTACACCCTACTAACGAGCAAGAATTTGAGGTGGTTAGACAATTAGCGCCTATTTATCAAACAGTTTGTAGTCTTAGTTTTTAACCATCAGATCTATTATTCACTCGCTCGATGGCACAATTAATAATCTCTTTCGCAACGTTGATTCCTGTAGCTTGTTCAAAAGCGCTCCATTTGGGGGTAGGGTTAGCCTCGATGATATAAAATTTGCCATCGCAATCTTCACCAACATCTACACCATAAATACCTTTTTGATTTACATTCTTAACAGTAAAATCTACTATGTTTGGAACGTTTGCTGCTACAAAAGTAGCGCCTTGTGCAGCATTAGCAGCTAAACTTCCTGGTTTGGCTTTTTTCTCGGCTACTCCCAAACATTTACCATCAATTACCATCGCGCGGTATTCGGCTTTAAACCGTACAAATTCCTGGAGCAGTATTGGTACGTTATTCCCTTCATTTTGAATAAAGAAATTTTTAGCATATTCTAGCGCTGTATTTAGATCGCTCAAAAGCTCAATACCTTTACCTCCTCTGCCATTGAAAGGCTTAACTATTAAAGGAAGTTGATGTGATTCAGCTAATTCGTTAATCAAGTGAGTTGCGCTTTCTATATTAAAAGCAATATAAGAATTGATTCCTACTTTTTTTTGGTGGTATTTAAGAGTTGCTAATAATTTAGAAGGACCTGCACCTGTAAATCTTTCTAGCGGATCTATAACATCGCAATTACAAGCTGCTAGCGACTTAACCAAAATAGCTGTTGATTGTTCGCCTCCTCTGATATTTCGTACAATCAGAGTGGTTAAACTTGTTATATCCTGCTTATTCAGAATAATTTTTGGCTTTTCTAGTTCGCGGACAAACTGATAACTAACCTGAGAAGGGTGAAATACTAAAACATCATCATATACTTTTTTTGCTTCTTGATAGAGGCTTAGTGTTTCATAGTTAACAGAGTTAGCAGCTTTTAAGTTAATTTCTTTACTACGTGAAGTGGAAATCCCTAAAGTTTTCACTCTAATTCTCCTTTAGAAACTGTATATAAAAACTGCCGTGTTTTATCTGCACTTAGTTCATATAACCATTGGAAGTAAGTTTGTTCTTACAGATTAATAGAATAATTAACTCTATTAACAAACACTTTGACTAAATTCTACCATCAAGTTTTATAGATTTAACAAATTGTTATCCCTAACACGCGATCGCTTTATACCCCGTGTACCGCTTTGGCAGATCGTCCACTCAAGAGGGGCGATCGCCTAACCGCTTCAAGGCGCGATCGCCGTTTTCTTACTGGCTATAACCCTTGCAGTGCAAGCTTTGACGCCCATAAATTATACACGGCTAGCCTAAAAGCATACAATGCGGTTTTCTAGTCGCCTAAGATATTGACACAAGTTTCCCATTTTTTATCAAGCCAATACTGATACTTTAAAAACATCGAACTCAAACAAACGTACATGAAACTTACAACCAGAATTATCTATCAGCTAGCTGCTCTTATCTTCTTATCTGATAAATCAAATGAGACGGACGATTGCAAAGAAATCAACGAACCATTTAACAACATAGTGCAGCTGGATGAAAGCTCATGGCTACAACATGAAGTTTTAGAGCTAGAACTACTTATGAGACCAGCCTGATCTATCTTCTACTGCTCCCTCTACCACCTCAAATTCCCAGTTGGCTATACAAGAGGTTAAAAGCTCTGCAAGAAGACAGCAATCTCCACTTGATTATTAACGAGCTACATAGCTTAATCTCTAAACTAGAAACCTACCCTGGTATCTCTAATTGGGTGGTTCGTCATGCACTCAAATCTATTAAGGATAAACGCGAGTAAATGACAAATATACACCGCAAAAGCAAGCTTCCTGGGAAAAATTGGGCTATGTAAACTAAGTATGACAAAACCCGTTTTCTGCAAGAAAATGGGTTTTGTCATATTTTATGCTGAACCCACTGCTTCAATAGCAGATTCAAGAGCGATCGCTACATGAGTCCAATGCGTTCCACCCTGGCAAAATACAATATAAGGCTCCCTCAACGGCCCATCTGCTGAAAACTCCGATGTACTTCCCTCAATAAATGTCCCTCCAGCCATAACCACCTTACTCTCATAACCAGGCATTTCATCTGGTACTGGTTCTAGATAAGAACCAATTGGCGAATGTTCTTGAATTGCTCGACAAAAAGCAATCAACTTCTTAGGCGAACCCAGTTTAATCGCTTGAATCACATCGCGCCGAGGAGCCAATGGCAAGGGATTCACCGCATAACCCAGCTTGTCAAAAACGTAAGCAGTTAAGTGAGTCCCTTTTACCGCTTCTCCTACCATTTGCGGAGCTAAAAATAGCCCTTGAAATAACAAACGATTTTGGTCAAATGTCGCCCCCCCAGCACTGCCAATCCCCGGCGCCGTAAGGCGACACGCCGCTGCTTCTACTAAGTCTGCTCTACCAGCAACGTAGCCACCACCTGTAACGATAGTACCGCCGGGATTTTTAATTAAAGACCCAGCAATTAAGTCAGCGCCTACTGCTGGTGGTTCCCTATCTTCGATAAATTCGCCGTAACAATTATCGACAAAGCAGATAGTATTGGGGTTTTGTTGTTTGACTAAATGAACTATTTTTTCAATGTCAGCTATTGAAAGACTAGGACGCCAAGAATAGCCACAAGAACGCTGGATTAACACTAAGCGGGTATTATCTTTGACAGCTTTACCCAATGCTTGCCAATCAATATTTCCCTCCGTAGTTAGATCCAATTCTCGGTAGCTAACGCCAAACTCTTTAAGGGAGCCTTGGCCTTGGCCTCGCAACCCAATAACTTCTTCGAGCGTATCGTAGGGGGAACCAACTACTGCTAGCATTTCATCTCCTGGACGGAGGACACCAAAAAGGGCACAAGCGATCGCATGAGTCCCGGAAACAAACTGCACCCGCACCGCAGCTGCTTCTGCATCCATGACTTCGGCAAATACTCGATCTAGAGTATCGCGCCCCATATCGTCATGGCCGTAGCCGCTAACACCTGCAAAATGGTGCGCTCCCACTCTATGGGAACGAAATGCTTCCAAGACTTTTTTGAGATTTTGCTTGACCTGAGCGTCAATTTTAGAAAAAATCGGTAAGAGCGCCGCTTCTGCCGCTAGCAGCTTTGATGGGCTGTTCATCAATTCCTTTTTCACAATATAGATATGCGGATTTTAAATTTTCGCAGATTAGGCCGCACAATTCGTATCAAGGTTAATCCATGACTGTTGCCACCACAACTAAACTCCGCCCCGATTGGGTTAACATCCTGTTTCTGGGGGGACTTCACGTAGGAGCGCTTTTTGCCCTGCTTCCCAGTAACTTTAATTGGACTGCTGTAGGCATTGCTGTTTTCCTCCACTGGGTTACTGGTGGTTTGGGCATCACCTTGGGATTTCATCGCCTAGTCACCCACCGCAGCTTTCAGACACCAAAGTGGCTGGAATATTTCCTGATGTTCTGCGGCACTTTAGCTTGCCAAGGTGGCGTAATTGACTGGGTAGGTCTGCACCGCTTGCATCATATGCACTCTGACTCTGCGGGCGATCCCCACGACTCTAATGAGGGTTTTTGGTGGAGCCATGTGGGTTGGATGCTCTGCGACATCCCAGGTAAGGAAGATATGGCCCGCTATGTCAAGGATATTGCGGACGACCCTGTTTATAAGTTTTTACAAAATTCTCTTGTTTTCATCCAACTTGGCTTAGGTTTCTTGCTCTACCTTTTGGGTGGCTGGCCTTTTGTGGTCTGGGGAATTTTTGTTCGCGTGGTTGTAGTATTTCACTGCACTTGGTTTGTAAACAGTGCAACCCATAAGTTTGGCTATCGCAGCTATGAATCTAGCGATCGCTCTACTAATTGTTGGTGGGTCGCTTTACTCACCTATGGCGAAGGCTGGCACAACAACCACCATGCTTTTCAATATTCGGCTCGTCACGGCTTGCAGTGGTGGGAAATTGACATGACTTGGATGACCATTCAACTTTTACAAGCGCTTGGTTTAGCTGAAAAAGTAAAACTCGCTGAAGTAAAAGTCGCTGAAAAAGAATAGTTATGAGATACGAGATATGAGTTTTGAATTAATAACTCATATCTCTTATTTTTTTTTAGGAAAACAGGTTTCCTTGAACTATATGCTTGACAGTTGTCAATGTTTCCATGCTGATTAGTCCTCGACGATGCCCTTTTTGATTAGACATTCCCAGAAATATTGAGTCTCCCGGTTTGGGAATGCGTGAAAATCGGGGAGAAGAATTGATGTATACAGAGGCGCTATCAATTCCTAAAGCGAACTGGCGGCTTTCTTGATAGGATTCTGTAACGAGACAATCGGCGTGACCGCTGCTGAATCGGTTAATCCAGGCGATCGCTGAATCGATGCTATCTATAACTTTAAAAGCCACAACTTTATCGAGATAGGCTTGGCTCCATTCCGATTCTGCCGCTCGACTCAACTGATCGGGGAAATCTGCTACTAGCTGGGCATCTCCTCTAACTTTAAACCCCTTGTCCTTTAAGCTGTTCCACAGCGTTATCAGAGATGAGGGCTTTTGATTTGGATGGATCAAAACCTTTTCAATTGCATTAACTGGATCTGGTTCGCTCATATGACTGTCTATAATCACCAAGCGAGCCAAATCTAAGCTTCCTGTAGGCGACCAATAGAGGTAACAGTTTCCCATCGCTGACTTTAATACAGGCGCGGTTGACTGCTGCATCACTTGCTGCACCAGGCTGGGACGACCGTAGGGAATGACCAGATTTAGATATCGGTCTTGCGTCACTAAATCGCCGATGGAAGCGCCCAAGTCACCTGGGAGTAATTCTAGACATCCCGTTGGCATCTCGGAGCGGTCGAGGGCTTCTTGTAAGGCGCTGGCGATCGCTAAATTTGAGTGTTCTGCGTAGGAACACCCTTTAAGAATCAGACTATTGCCTGTTTTGATACAAAGACCTGCGGCGATCGCTCCCAACTCCGGGAACGCCTCGTAAATCAACGCAATCACTCCCAAAGGCATTAACTGGCAGTAAGTCTGAGAATGATCCAGTTGATAAGCAGCATTCATCACCCGCCGGATCGGATCGGACAACTCCCCTAAGCGTTGCAAAAGCTGCACTGTCGTCTGTATCCGCTCTGGTGTCAGCTTCAGCCACTCTAGAATCAACTCTGGCACTGCCATCTCTCGACTGGCTTCCAAGTCTAGGGTGTTTGCTTCTAAAATATCGTCTGTCCTAGATGCAAGCGCCTTTGCCATCGCTTGAACCGCACGGCTGCGATCTACTCCCTTAGTAGGAGCCAATTCCAGTGAAGCCTGGTAAGCGCTGCGAACGGCAGTTATCGGATCGGGTGCAGGATTAAAACTGTGCATTGCCATTGGGCTAACGCCGATATGCTAGCAATAGCATGAGTGCTGGCAATACCATCAGCGTAACTGGCAGTATTGCCCAAATTATACTCGACCCAAATGGTGACAGCAGAGCTAAAGGCAACCATACCAGCAGCAAAACCAGGATAACTCCCAGCCCTACGGGTAGGTAGTTGTCACTCAAACTGGGATGGGCTGTACTCCAGCGATGACCTGACCAGCGCCAAGCTTTCTTGTATGGATAGCTTGTCGAAAGTTGTTCTAGTACATACCCATTCTCTTCCACCACGAAGATTTGCTGACAGCGATCGCACCCCATTGCTTCGGTCAGCGTAATTGGTACCAACCGCCCCCGGCGTCTGGGGCAAGGGCATGGGTACTCAGTATTTAAATCAATCTTCTGAGCTTTCTGAGATGGCACAAGCTGTCTTCAAAGAATAAAAATGTGTAACCCAAAATTATTTACAATATTTGGGCAATAACGCTTGTTAATTATGGTTTCTTAATGGCAACCAACGACCTAGCGTTCCAGCCTGGAAGATCCTGGTTTTAGCGATGGGTAGGAAGCGCCAATATCATCATAATAGCTTACATTTGAGCTTTCCCAGCCTTATCTTAAGGCATAACTCCGGTCTAGCCAGCATAGATATCTTGTGCTAACTCAGATTAAGTCAGGCAGCATTCTAACTCCAACTTGCTGCATCTTCTTTTATGGTTAACGATAAAAGATTGCTATACGCTGTGACTATGTACCACAGCTAGTAGTTAATTTTATTATTATCTAAGCGGGTAACGCGATTCGAACGCGCGACATTCACCTTGGCAAGGTGACGCTCTACCACTGAGCTATACCCGCATTTCTTTAACAATCACTATGTTTACACAATATTTTTAGTCTGTCAACTGTTCTTTCCAAAATTGCTGACAGACACGACCGAAGAGGAACCTACTGGCGATCGCCAGACGAACTCGGTTCTATTACAACCGTCTGATGAGAAATAGGCAGCGCTGGAGTTTCCCCGGCACCACCGTTGTCACCGTAGATATCAGCCCCCATGCTGCCTTTTATCCCTCGCATCAGAGAAGCCATTTCCAACGCACTCATAGCATAATTCCACCCCAAATTACTCTTAATCCCAGCCCGTTCTAACGCTTGCTGCATAGTATCCGTCGTCACTATGCCAAAAATCACAGGCACGCCAGTCTGGAAACCAGCAGCAGCGATTCCCTTAGACACTTCGGCGGCGACGTAATCAAAATGTGGAGTTTGACCCCGAATAATAGCACCAAGGCAAATCACCGCATCATAGCGATGAGTGAGCGCCATTTGCCTAGCCACTAGAGGCACTTCAAAACTACCAGGAACCCAGGCATAATCCACTTGAGTGCCATGAGGATTAACATCAATGCCGTGACGTTTCAGGCAATCCTGACATCCCTCCAATAATTTTGTCGTCACTAAGTCGTTAAACCGACCGATGACGATGGCAAACTTTAGATTTTCAGTATGAGTAAATGTTCCCTCGAAAACTGCCATAATCGGTTGTTATTTGTTAGTTGTTACTTGTTAAAACCTATGTTTTAAATCGCTAGTAGAGCTAAAGTTTAGACTCAACATGAAATGCATTTAGGCACAGGCAAGCCAATTACTCTAGGTAGTAGTTACTATGTGGGCAGCCCACCATTAGTATCAAATGGCAGGCAACCCATGTTTATCTACTAACCACACTACTTAAACTACAAAGTAGCTCAAAGCCCCGACCAGAAAAACCAAAGCGATCCAAACCCCAGAACCCAATAAGATGAGCCGTTTAGACTGATCCCAGTTCTGAGGCGTCGCATAGGCAACCGGGACGCCAATGACCATGATGAATGACAAAAGAACTAAAGCAGCTAGTACCACTTGAAATAAAATCGACATTTCCTCTGGTTACTCCCAAGACAGCAACGGGCAGCTATAAACAGTTCAGCCGCCATTATATACAGTAGTACAGTATCAAAAATCGATGGTCATTTGTCATTGGTTAACAAGTCACAAAGTATTTGTTAGTTAGCAACCGACAACACACACAGGCGAGACGCCTGCGCCACAACAACGGATAGCAGATTATGGATCTGATTTTGTGTCATACAACGGCAGATTTCGACGCACTAGGAGCGGCAGTGGGGCTGACGCGCCTTTCTCCGGGAAGCCGGGTGGTGTTGGCTGGGGGTTGCCACCCTGGTGTAAAGGATTTTTTGGCCTTGCACCGCGACGAGTATGCCCTGATAGAACGTCGAGCTGTACCGACTGAACAGATTCGTTCTCTGACGATAGTTGATACGCAAAAGCGATGGCGCTTGGGTAAAGCCGCAGAATGGTTGGATTTACCTCATCTGGTGGAAGTTGCTGTCTGCGACCATCACCCAGACGCCGACATGGACATCCCAGCTAGTCGCATTCAAATTGAATTAGTTGGCGCTACCACCACTTTAATTGCCGAAAAGCTCAAGCGAGAACAAATCCAGCTTTCCCCCGCAGAAGCAACCGTCATGGCCTTGGGCATCCACGTCGATACTGGATCGCTGACGTTTGATGGGTCAACTCCAAGAGATGCTGTGGCTTTAGCGTGGTTGATGGAACAGGGAGCTTCATTGCGGGCGATCGCCGACTATATCGATCCTGGCTTATCACCCCAATTGCAACAACTATTAACTATTGCTCTCGACAAGCAACAAACCCAAATTCACCAAGGCTACACAATATCCTCCGTCCTACTTGAAACCGCTGGCTATGTGCCGGGATTATCTAGTCTTGCCTCTCAATTGCTGGAAATAACAGAAAGCGATGCTTTGCTGCTGGCAGATGTTTATCCAATCGGCGATGGCGAACAAAAGCGGTTGACAGTCATAGGGCGATCGCGCATTGAAGGTACTAATCTCAATCAACTGTTCCAACCACAAGGCGGTGGCGGACACCATAAAGCTGCGGCATTAACCATCCGAGCTACCAATCCCCAAGAAACATTACAGAATCTGCTCGAACAATTTCTAGCACAAATTCCCCTGCCGCCCACAGCACGCGAATTGATGTCCTCGCCAGTGCGAACAATTCGACCTGAGACAACAATTGCAGAAGCTCAACGCATCCTCCTGCGCTACGGACATTCTGGCCTCTGCGTCGTAGAAGCTCAAGAGCAGCCAGGAAATAAAGAACAGGAGAATAACGAATCTACAATCCACAATCCACAATCGAAAATTCCTTTAGTGGGAATTATTTCCCGCCGGGATATTGACTTAGCATTCCATCACAGCTTCAGTCACGCGCCAGTCAAAGGCTATATGTCCCTTAATTTAAAAGCGATCGCCCCAGAAACGACGCTCCCGGAAATTGAGTCCCTAATGGTAACTTACGACATCGGTCGCTTACCCGTACTGAAAAACGGTCAGTTAGTGGGTATTGTCACCCGTACCGATGTCCTGCGACAGCGACATCAAGAAAAAGCCAGCGAGAGAGAACAACAAGCTTTATGCGATCGCGGCAAAACCAATCAATTATCAATCCAAAATCCAAAATCCAAAATCCAAAATTCTTTAGCTCCCCAATTCTGGGAATTTCTCACAAGTGCATCAGAGCAAGCCGAACAACGCGGTTGGCATCTTTATCTAGTGGGGGGAGGTGTCAGGGATGTGCTGCTAGCTGACTCAGCTAAAGTTATGATGATTTCCGATATTGACCTAGTAGTAGATGGCTTTCACCACTCGGCTGATGTTGGTGCTGGCGTAGAACTAGCTAAGGCACTACAGAAAATTTACCCGGCTGCTCGTCTGGAAGTTCACGGTCAATTTCAAACAGCAGCGCTACTGTGGCACAAAGACCCAAGCTTCGGTTCGCTATGGGTAGATATTGCCACCGCCAGAACAGAATTTTATCCTTATCCAGCGGCAAATCCAGAAGTCGAAGCCAGTTCTATTCGCCAAGACCTTTACAGGCGCGATTTTACCATCAACGCTCTAGCCGTGCGACTAACAAAGCCTGGTGCAGGAGTAATGCTGGATTTTTTTGGCGGGTTGATCGACCTCAAAGACAAGAAAATCAGAGTTTTGCACGCGAATAGCTTTATAGAAGATCCCACCCGTATATATCGCGCCGTGAGGTTTGCCACTCGTTTGGGATTTGAGATCGAGGCACAAACAGAAATTTATATCAGATATGCGATCGCTAGCGGGATCTATGACACTACGCTGCTAGAAAAAGCATCAGCACCAGCGCTGACAACCAGGCTAAAAACCGAACTGAAATACATCCTCCAAGCGCCTTACTGGAAACCCGCTTTGTTGTTACTAGCCAATTTGGGAGCGCTAAAATGTCTGCATCCAAGCTTGGAGCTAGACCAACGGTTGTGGCGGCAGGTGCGTTTGGTTTCCTTGTGGCTGCGGCGGTTCGATCGTCAGGAAACTCTTATCCATTGGCAGATGCGGCTGGAAGTTTTAATTGCTTATCTAGTTTCGGAATATCGCGCCAAGGTGGCTGCAAATCTTCAGCTGCCAGATGACAGTATCAAAAGACTACAGAATCTAGAGCAAGACCGGGCTAATGTGGTAGAGTCAATGCCGAGTTGCCAGCGTCCAAGTCAAGTTGTCCAGTTGTTGAAGCGGTACGAGTTGCCAACTTTAATCTTAATTGCCGTGCAAAATCCGCGTCCGATTAGACGAAAAATTTGGCAATATTTGACTAAATGGGCTAACATTCAGCCTCTTTTGAACGGCAACGATCTGAAGGCATTGGGTTATCAGCCAGGGCGTCAATTTAAGCAAATGTTGGATGATTTATTAGCGGCAACACTGGACGGTGAGGTGAGCGATCGCGCTGATGCTGAGAATTTCTTGGCAAAACGCTATCCCCGCTAATTGGTCGCCAGCCATTTTTTAGTAAAAAAAACAAAAACGAATACATCTCCATCCGTAAAATTGCCTACTTCTGCACTCAAAACTCAAAAATTTGTAACAAGGCTGTAGTATGAATGGGGACAACTGGTAGTAAATACTTATGAATGTAGTAAGCGATCGCATCCTTAAGAACGGCAAATACGTCCTCGGTGCAAAGCTAGGCGGGGGCGTCTTTGGTATAACTTACCGCGCAAACGATCCTGAGTCGGGTCAAACGGTCGCCATAAAAACCATCACGCCCAGTCTGCGCCACAATCCACATTTTCAAGAGTTCAAGCAGCAATTTTTAAGTTTATCCCGTCGTTTTGCCGAAATAAAACATCCCAATCTTGTCAGGGTACGAGATGTTTTTGAAGAAGCAAATCTGCCCTACATGGTGATGGATTACGTTCCAGGTCAGACCCTTGCTTCGCTGATTCAATCTTCGCCGTTGTCGGAAGCCGAAGCTGTTCACTACATTCAGCAAATAGGCAGCGCTTTAAGCATTGTCCACAAAGCAGGTTTGAGGCACGGAGATATCAAGCCCCAAAATATGATTAGGCGTGTAAGAACCCATGAGGTGGTACTTAGCGACTTTGACATGATGGGCGAACTCAGGGACGTATTTGCTGATGCGGGGTTGTTAAAGTTTGTACCAAGCCCGTCCGAGAAGTATATAACCCAGGAAAATACCAGTCTTGAGCGGGATATATACGCCTTGGCAACCACGTTTTATTGGCTGCTGAGGGGGCAAACCCCGCCATTGGCGGAGGGAGTTGCAGGTTGGTCTGCTAATGGGAATGGTGCATCAGCATCGCTTCGCGATCGCGTTCCTCTTGCAGAAGACTTGCGAAAATTCCAACCCAACCTCAGCCCAGATGTCGAGCATGCTGTTTGTGTTGGCCTAAACATCGAAGCTGACCAACGTCCCCAAAATGTTGAAGGTTGGCTGGCTCTCCTACCCCCCAGCACTAACCAAAAAGGGGCAGGTACTTTGGCTCGTCCTATAGTCACCCTCCCAGTCCTGGCTTGGTCGGCAGAGACTTTACCCACCAATGGCCCCGCAGAACCAGCAGTTGAAAACTCCGTAATGGGCATGCAAGAGGAATTGCCAAACTTAGAAAACGAAGCTGATAAGCCCCAACTAGCGGGCGGCTCTAAAAGCTCGGCGAGTGTGAAGCTGGGCTTATTTTTAAAGCCCATGTTGCAAGCCAAGAATTCCCCACAAGTGCGATCGCTGATGATGACAGCCGCAGTTGCAGCTACGCTTGGTGCGGGTTTTGGTCTGGCACTTCGCATTAACAGCCCTACCGACCCAGGTTCTACTTTCTTACACGCCGAACAATCTTTTCCACCGCGTAGCGACTGGCCCGTTACAGATACTCAAACGTCTGTTATCAAATCTCAAAATGCCGTCGTCCAAAGTCAAACTAAACCCGTTAGCCCTGCCAAACCTGTTGTAACCTCTCAAAAATCAGTTGCTCCCAGGCAAGAAGAACCCGTCAGACGCCGTAGAAGAGTTGCCGTTCAAGAGTCAGCAGCCCAAAATCAGGAAAGACCCGTCAGACGCCGCAGAAGAGCTGTTGTTCAAGAATCAGCAGCCCAAAATCAGGAAAGACCCGTCAGACGCCGCAGAAGAGCTGTTGTTCAAGAGTCAGCAGCCCAAAATCAAGAAAGACCCGTCAGACGCCGCAGAAGAGCTGTCGTTCAAGAGTCAGCAGCCCAAAATCAGGAAAGACCCGTCAGACGCCGCAGAAGAGTCAATTTTCAGCAGTCAGAAGAGTCATCAGTTGGGCGTTCTTCCACAAGAGTCCGGCGTCGTTCCTCAAGGCAATCGCAAGAAATTAGCCAAGATTCATCAGTAAGCAATCGCCAGCCCAGAGTTAGAAGCCGCAGATATAAACAAAGGCCTCAAAGTGAGTGATCTTGGATGCTGAAAATATCAAGTGTATCTGGATGGTCGTGCTTAATTTTTTTCCCCGGCTTTCAGGCTAAATTTTCAAGGTTAGAGCTGCCTATTTGCTCCGATCCTCAACCAGCGGTACACAACTCTGGCAGCAACTCAACGCTATAATTTGTTACGGACGCGCAGAGAAATTTTGAGATGAGTAACCCTGTAGTTCATGCCTTTTTTATCGGCAGAGCGGTAGCACAAGCGATAAACGAGCAGGCAGAAAATGCCCTGACCAATGCTCTGAGCGAACTTGGCAAATTTGATGCCGAACAGCGAGAGCGCCTGCGGGAATTCACGCAGCAAGTTATGGAACGAGCGGAGCGCGAAGCCCAAGCAAATCAACTGGGCAGAACTACGACAAGCATCGTGCCGACTGGTTCCCAGCCAGTCGATCTGCAAGCGACAATAGATGAACTCCGGGCAGAAATAGCTCGTTTACGTGCAGAGTTGCAAGCCTATCGCAGTCGCTCGTTATAAAGAATCGCTTGTTCGTGGTTGTGAGGATCGGCGATCGCCTTCATCTAGCAATTAACAACCAATAATCAATAACCAACAACTAAGAACTAACAAAAAGTGTCTGTCATTCCTGATGATGATGTCACAACCAAGCGCTACAAGGAACGTCGGTCAAAGCCGTCGCCTTCCTCTGATGTTGCTTTGCCTTCAGGAAGAACCGGACAAAAAGCTGAAGGAAACAACTATCCAGATAAGGCTTATCGCTGGAATAGCGAACGTTACTCACGTCAACGGCGCTTCCTGGATATTTGGAGTTTTGTTCTAAGCTTATTGTTTAAAATCTGGCGTTACAACAAAGCCTGGAGCTATCCAGGTGGAGTCACTGAAGCAAAACAAGCGGCCAGACGCAGAGCGCAGGCTATCTGGATTCGAGAGACCTTCTTGGATTTGGGGCCAACTTTCATTAAGGTGGGTCAGTTATTCTCAACGCGGGCGGATTTATTTCCCAGCGAATATGTAGAAGAACTTTCTAAACTGCAAGATAAAGTACCTGCCTTTAGCTATCAACAGGCTGAATCTCTGATCGAGCAGGAGCTAGGCAAGAAAGTTTCCGAACTTTACCACAGTTTTGAACGGATTCCCCTCGCCGCCGCTAGTCTGGGTCAAGTACATAAAGCAACTCTCCACAGTGGTGAAGAAGTTGTCGTTAAAGTTCAGCGACCTGGCCTGCGGAAGCTTTTTACAATTGACTTACAGATTCTTAAGGGAATTGCGCGGTTTTTTCAAAGCCATCCTGACTGGGGTCGGGGTCGCGACTGGGTGGGGATCTACGAAGAGTGCTGCCGCATACTCTGGGAAGAAATTGATTATTTGAATGAAGGCCGTAATGCGGATACATTTCGCCGCCATTTTAGAGCCTACGATTGGGTGCGCGTGCCCCGCGTCTACTGGAGGTATACGTCGCCCAGGACGCTGACTCTGGAGTATGTTCCGGGAATTAAAGTCAGCCATTACGAAGGGTTGGAAGCAGCTGGGATAGACCGCAAGGCGATCGCTCAACTCGGCGCTCGTGCCTACCTGATCCAACTGCTCAACAACGGCTTTTTCCATGCCGATCCCCATCCAGGCAATATTGCAGTTAGCCCCGACGGTGCCCTGATTTTCTACGATTTCGGCATGATGGGCAAGATCAAGTCTGGCATTCGGGAACAGCTGCTAGAAACCCTATTTGGCATTGCTCAAAAAGATGCTGACAGGGTTGTAGCCTCTCTGGTGGAACTGGGGGCACTAGCGCCAACTGATGATATGGGTCCTGTAAGGCGCTCGATTCAGTATATGTTGGATCACTTTATGGATAAGCCGTTTGAAAACCAATCGGTTAGCCAAATTAGTGAAGATCTCTATGAGATTGCCTACGACCAACCCTTTCGCTTCCCGGCTACTTTCACGTTTGTGATGCGTGCCTTCTCAACTTTGGAAGGCGTAGGCAAAGGATTAGACCCGGAATTTAACTTTATGGAGGTGGCAAGACCATTTGCCATGCAGATTATGGCTGACGGCAACGGTTCGGAGGGCAACAGCTTTCTTAATGAATTGGGACGCCAAGCGGCTCAAGTCAGCAGTACAGCTTTGAGTCTGCCCCGGCGGATAGAAGATACCATAGAGAAATTAGAGCGGGGAGACCTGCGAATTAGGGTAAGGTCTATAGAATCAGACCGGGTTTTACGGCGAATGAGTAGCATTCAGCTGTTAACCAACTATACTTTACTAATCAGTGCTTTCATCTTGTCAGCCACCATCCTCTACGTTAGTAATCATGGAGGGCTGGCGTTGGTAATGGTGCTGATCGCGGGTGCATTAGGAGTGGTATTGATCCGCTTGATTATGCGCCTAGACCGATTCGATCGTATGTTTTAATTAGCGTAAAGTGTTTGACACCAGCAGGCGATTTATGAAACGTCGCTTCATCGGCCTCACCGATCCGGGACTCGTGCGGAGCGTAAACCAGGATGACTATCACATAGACACTGACGGACGATATTTTATCGTTGCTGATGGTATGGGAGGGCACGCAGGAGGCCAGGAGGCGAGCCAGATCGCCACACAGGCAATTCAGAAGTATCTGGATAAGAATTGGGATTCTCGTGAAAATTCCCAACTGTTAATGGAAAAAGCTTTTTATGAAGCGAACCAGGGCATTTTACAAGACCAATTCGATAATCCAGAGCGTGCGGATATGGGCACTACAGCAGTGCTATTGCTGTTCCGGAGAGATCAGGCTTGGTGCGCCCATGTAGGTGACTCTCGTCTATATCGAATGCGGGGTTCACAGTTAGAGCAGATTACTGAAGACCATACGTGGGTAGCACGGGCGATGAAAGCTGGTGATATGAGTCCCGATCAGGCTAGGGTTCACCCTTGGCGTCACGTATTATCCCAATGTTTGGGGCGGAAGGATCTGCGGATGGTTGAGATTCATGCCGTTGATGCCCAACCGGGCGATCGCTTCTTGCTTTGCAGTGATGGTCTTACTGAAGAACTCTCCGATTCTTTGATATCTGGATACCTCCAGTCGAACGCAGCCTGCGATAAAGCAGCTGAGGCTTTGGTTAATGCTGCTAAAGAAAAGGGCGGTAGAGATAATATCACTGTAGTTATTGTTGCTAGTGATGAATCGAGTCAGAACCAATCTTGACTGAAAATAGGGCGTTGGGTTAAAAAGCCTCCGCAAGTTCAGCCTAAGAACAAGGTCAAAAGTAAAAAGCAAAAATTCTTCCTTTGGCCTTTTTAGTTCTTATTTTTACTTTCCGCCTGCCTGGTGCGGGGGGGAGTAGCGATCGCTACTAATCCATACACCTTAATGCCTTGCTGCTTCAGCGTCTCGGCAGCTGCTCTTGCTGTTGCCCCAGTAGTGTAAATATCATCTAGTAACAGTACAGATCCAGTTGGGCGACGACGCTTAAATCCTTTGCCCAAAGCAAAACAATCCATAAGGGTTTGTTCTCTCCCACTGGCAGATAGGCCAAACAAAGCTTCAGTTTCGCGCACTCGTTCTAAACCTAGCTGTTGCAAAGGTAACTTGGTATAATCGCAAAAATACTGAGCCAGCAAATCGGCTTGGTTATAACCGCGCTGTTGTTGCTTTTTGGCGTACATAGGGATGGGCACAACAGTTAGATGGGGAATTGAGAGTGATGATTTTAACCAAGCTTCAGCCAGCCATTGACTTAGCGGACGCGCTAGTTGTGGCTGGTTGTCGTATTTTAGGGCGGCGATGGCGCGTTTAATGGCACCGCCATAAACACCCCAAGCAAATACAGGCAATTCACATTGCCAAAATTGGCTGGGATTTGGCAATTGGCAGGATTGTAGTTGGCGATCGCAGTATTGACAGAATTCACTCGAAGTTGCACGCTGACAAAGCGGGCAACTAGCCTGGAGAAAAACACTCATTAAGCCAGAAAGCTTTTTACCCCAAAAACCCATCTTAAGCTTCGCCTTTCACGCTTTTAAAAATAGTACCTTGCTCAGACGCAAGCCGCTAGTAAACCTGACGAATTTATTTGCAATAGTTGAAAATAAAGAAAGGCGATTGCAAGCAATATATGCAAAAAAATTGGGATGACTATGGATACGGAATGGCTCTATTGGGTACTACTCTCCTAGTGCTTCTACTATGGCCGAGTTTATTGCCAAATCTTTTAGCAGGTAGCAATTTTATACCTCACGGGCATTGCTACCTGTGGAAACCAGATCTGGTATGGCTGCACATAGTCTCAGATTCTCTCATCGGACTAGCCTACGTCTCAATTTCATTGACGCTAGCGTATTTAGTCCACAGAGCTAGGCGCGATATTCCCTACCACTGGATGTTTTTAGCATTCGGATTATTCATAATCGCCTGTGGCGCTACCCACTTTATGGAAGTGTGGACGCTGTGGCATCCTACTTATTGGCTATCGGGAAGTATTAAATTAATTACCGCGAGCGCTAGCATAACTACAGCGATCGCGCTGCCGCCCTTAATACCTCAAATTTTAGCACTCGTTGCAGCCGCCAAAACATCAGAAGAGCGCAGATTAAAACTAGAAACTGCCAACAAAGAACTAGAGGCGCTATATGAAAAACTCAAACGACTCGACCAGGTTAAAACAGAATTTTTTGCCAATGTTAGCCACGAGTTACGCACGCCTCTCACCCTAATTTTAGAGCCAAGCGAAAAGCTAATTAAAGCTGAACTTACCAACGAACAACACCACTACTTAGAAATAATAAACCGCAACGCCCGTCTCCTGCTCAAGCGCGTCAACGATTTGCTTGACATCTCCAAACTGGAAGCAGGAAAAATGACCTTGGACTATGCCCTTGTTGACGTAGCGGAACTGGTACGCATAACTTGCGCCCACTTCGATACGTTGGCAGCGCTAAGAAAAATATCATTTTCTGTAGAAACGCCCCCATCATTATTTGCACAAATAGATCCTGAAAAATTTCAAGGCATCTGTTTTAATCTCCTCTCCAATGCGTTCAAATTTACCCCAGAAGGAGGCAGCATAAGTTGCATTTTTAAGGAAGTGGGAGTTGAGCAAGATGGGATAAATAATAGCGTTTATAAAAAATCAGAAACAATTGAACCCGATCGGCACATCCAAAGTGCAAGCTCAAAAATCAAAAGTTCGCATTGTGAACTTATTGTTCAAGACAGCGGTGAAGGCGTAGCGCCAAATCTTAGAAACATAATTTTCGAGCGCTATCAACAAGGGGAAGTCAATTCCAGCCACAGCATTGGAGGCAGCGGTCTTGGTTTAGCTATAGTCAAAGAATTCGTCGAATTGCACAAAGGCGCGATCGCAGTCGGTGAAGCCCCTGAAGGTGGAGCGAGTTTTACAGTCAAGCTACCCCTCGTTGCGCCCCTTGGGGAGAGCGCCAACCTTGTAGAGATGCCAATTTATCGCGTCTTGGAAAGTAGGAAACTAGAAGAGTGGCAGATTGTAGAGGCTAACAGTGCAACATCTCTACAATCCAATCCAAAATCCAAAAAATCCAAAATTCCAAATCCTAATTCCCCCCTAGTGTTGGTGGTAGAAGACAATCTGGACCTGAACAGGTTGATCGCCGATACATTAGCGGGTGAGTTCATAGTCGCTAGCGCTTTCGATGGACGCGAAGGCTTAGAAAAAGCAATCCAGCTCAACCCCGATTTAATTCTCACCGACATGATGATGGCTCATCTAAACGGCGAACAACTGGTGCGCGAAATACGCCTACGCCCCGAACTAGAAAGCATCCCCATTATCTTGCTAACAGCTAAAGCCGACGATGCCCTGCGCGTTCAGATGTTGCGAGAGGGCGCCCAAGACTACCTGATGAAACCATTTTGGGCTGAAGAATTACTCGCACGGGTTAACAACCTCATCGCCATAAAGCGCGTCCGCGAGGTACTCCAACAGGAAGTAGTTAGCAAAAACCAGGACTTAGCGGTATTAGCCAACGAGGTGACATCAGCCAAACGCGAACTGCAAAAACTGGCATCTGAGTTAGAAATCCGCGTGCAGGAACGCACTGCCGAGTTACAAGCAGCTAATAAACTGTTGCAAGAAGAAATAGCTGAACGCCAGCGGACAGCAAGCGAACTATACAAGGAAAGAGAACGTTTCCGGAGCTACTTCGCTCTGCCTCTAGTGGGTATCGCCATTACTTCACCAGAAAAAGGGTGGCTCGAAGTTAACGACAAATTGTGCGACATATTGGGGTATTCCAGACAGCAGCTCATGTCGATGAACTGGGCAGAGTTAACTCATCCCGACGATTTGGCAAGTGATGTGGAGCAGTTTAACCGACTATTGGTGGGTGAAATTCAAGGCTATTGCCTTGATAAACGTTTTATCCGCAAAAACGGGCAGACTATTCACGCTAGCATTTCAGCTGGCTGCGTGCGTCGCGCTGATGGCTCGGTCGATTACGTGGTGGCTCTGATTGAGGACATCACCATTCGCAAGCAAGCTATAGGGCTGCTGCTAGAGCGTGAATCTATTCTTCGCAGTTTTTACAACAGCGCTCCGCTGATGATGGGAGTAGTTGAGCTGGTTGATGATGATATCCTGCATATTTCTGATAACGCAACGAGCGCGAAGTTGTTTGGGCTAACGCCAGAGGCGATGCAAAATCGGCTTGCCAGCGAAATCGGATTACCGCCAAACTACCTGCAAATGTGGATTGAGCGCTATCGTTCTGCTGGTGAGGCTAAGGCTCCTATACGCTTTGAATATACTCACGAAAATGGCGAGGGTAGTAGTTGGCTGGCAGCCACAGTTTGCCCAATTGTTACAAGTTCTGAGGATAGTCAGAGATTTTGTTATGTGGTTGAGGACATTACCTCGCGCAAGCAGGCTGAGGAAGAGATTCGCACTTTGAACGCAGAACTTGAACAGCGAGTCATCGAACGTACAGCACAACTGGAAGCTGCCAACAAAAGTAAGGATGAACTGCTGCTGCTGGAGCAGAAGGCACGCAAACAAGCTGAAATGACAGGGCTGGCTTTAGCCCAGTCTGAGGCGCGTTACCGGGCGATTGGCGAGTCGATTCCGTATGGTGTGTGGATGTGCGATAAACATGGGGGGATTATCTACGTCAGCGACTCTTTTCTTCAGTTAATTGGCGTGAGTTTAGAGGAGTGTCAGGCGAAAGGGTGGACAAATTGGCTGCCGCAAGATGATGTAGAACCCGCGATCGCTGCGTGGAAAAACTCTATTGAAAATAGCAATTTTTGGGACTACGAGTACAAAATTTTAGGTACGGATGGTCGTCACTATGCCATCTTGAGTCGTGGAGTACCCGTGCGGGATGCGGCGGGCGAAATCGCCTGTTGGGTGGGGATTAATTTGGATATCACCGAGCGCAAAAAGTTGCAAGAAGCGCTAAAACAACAGACAGAGGAATTAGAGCGAGCAAGTCGCCTGAAGGATGAATTTTTGGCAATTGTCTCCCACGAACTGCGAACGCCGATTAATTGCGTCCTTGGGTGGGCTACTTTGTTGCGTACCCGGAAGTTTAATGAAGCCAAGGCAGATATGGCCCTCGAAACCATAGAACGCAATGCGCGATCGCAGACTCAGTTGATTGAAGATATCTTGGATATCTCGCGCATGAGTCGCAATGACCTCCAGCTAAAGCTTGGACCCGTTAACCTCGTGCCTCCGATCCAAGCGGCAATTAATGCAATTGCACCTCAAGCTGAAGCTAAGGCAATTCAACTAATATCTTTTATTGAACCAAGAGCCGTTATTGTCAGCGGTGATAGCAAACGCTTGCAGCAGGTAGCGAGCAATTTACTCTCCAACGCTATCAAGTTCACCCAGGATGGCGGGCGTGTTGAAATCGAATTGTCAGTAGTAACGGGCAATGGTGAATTGGGAATGGGCGATGGGGAAGAGGCAGAGATTCTCCAATCCAAAATCGAACAATCGCCAATCCCGTATGTCAAGATGCGGGTAAGCGATAGCGGCAAAGGTATAAGCGCCAGCTTTATGCCCTATGTCTTCGATTTGTTTCGCCAGGAAAATGGCGGTATCAGGCGATCGCATGGTGGACTTGGGCTGGGATTAGCCATTGTGCGTCACCTGGTAGAACTGCACGGTGGTGACATCACCATCCACAGCGCTGGTGTTGGGCAGGGAACCACTTTTATCGTAAAGCTACCACTCTTGCAACAAGACTTCCCACCCTTGAGTGTAAAAATGTTATAGCTAAAAACAGGCTGTACTCTTTTCCCCAAAAGCAGGTGGTAAAAGATGTTTTTAGGTTAATAATCTGTTTCACATTTAATTTAACTAAAGGCACTAACTAAAAATCTTGAAGCACATAGCTTTTATTTGTTTTGCATGACAGCGCTCGTTTCCAGGCAGAGTTTGGGAATGCTTTTGACTTGTTTAGCATAAAACAAGCGAATACAGTGAACTTATCGGGGGGCTGGCCGCTATTTCCAAGATGACAGAAACAAAGCAGGCTAATACATATCCCCCTCTGGTGGAGAGTCTTCCAGAGGCACAAGGACACCAAGAACGCGCAGCCTTGATTCGCGAACAAGCGGCTCGGACTCTAGCGGAGGCGACCCAATGGCGGTTTGCCTTTTTGGCCGAAGCAAGTACGCTGCTAGCCGCATCCCTCGACTATGAGACAACCCTTGCTAATGTGGCTGATTTGGTAGTGCCCCATCTAGCTGACTGGTGCTTTGTTTATGTGGTTGGGGAAGATAAGTCTATCAGCCAAGTGGCAGTAGCTCATATAGATAAAGACAAGGTGAAACAGGCGCAAAAACTGCATGGCCGCTACCCGCCCGATCCTAACGCACCGCGTGGCGTAGCAGGAGTATTGCGTAATGGCAAGTCAGAGATTTACGCCGAAGTATCAGAAGCACAGTTAGAGGAAGTAGCCCGCGATCGCGAACACTTGGAAATTCTTAAGAAAGTGCAGATCAAATCCGTGATGCTGGTGCCGATGAAGGCACGCGGGCAAACGCTGGGCGCGATCGCCTTTATCACCTCAGAATCAGATCGTCATTATGCAGCAGACGATCTGGCTTTGGCAGAAGACCTAGCCAGCCGCGCCGCCCTAGCTGTAGATAATGCCCGACTATATCGCGAAGCAGAACTTGCTGCCTATCGCACTGCCCGCTTGCAAGCAGTGACGGTCGCCCTCGGATCGGCTATCACAGTAGCACGGGTGGCTGAAGTTGTGGTTGAACAAGCGATCGCTTCTTTGAGTGCATCTTGTGGCTTAATTGCCTTGCTCAATGAAACCGAACATACTCTAGAAATTGTGCATGCGATTGGCTATCCTATTGAGCTAGCCGAAGCCTGGAGCAGTTTCCATATAAACACGCCAGTTCCCCTAGCCGAATCCGTGCAAACTGGCGAAGCCATTTTCATACCAACCAAGCAAGTCTGGGATCAACGCTATCCACACCTAGCCTCAGCCGCCACCATTACAGGCAACCGCGCTTTCGCTGCTATCCCGCTGATGGTGGATGGGCAGGCAGTAGGGGCGATGGGGCTAAGTTTCGATGACTCCAAGCACTTTGGTGCGGATGATTGTGCTTTCATGGTGTCACTCGCCCAGCAGTGTGCCCAAGCTATGGAACGCGCCTATTTATACGAAGCTGAACAGCGGGCACGCGAGGCGGCGGAGGCGTCCAACCGCATGAAGGACGAGTTCCTGGCTATTGTTTCCCACGAACTGCGGACACCCCTCAATTCAATGTTGGGCTGGGCTAGTTTGTTGCGTAGTCGCAAGTTTGATGAAGCCACTACAGCACGCGCTATAGAAACTATTGAGCGCAATGCTAAGTTGCAGAAACAACTGATTGAAGACATCTTGGATGTCTCGCGCATGATGCAGGGTCAAATGCGTTTGAATATTCAGCCAGTTCCACTAGCACAGGTGATTCAAGACTCTATTCACGGCCTAGTGCCATCGGCGCAGGCAAAGTCGATTCAACTTTTGTCCTCTATTAAAAATGAAGGGGCGATGGTTGCGGGCGACCAGAACCGCTTGCAGCAGGTGGTGTGGAACCTTCTCGGCAATGCCATCAAGTTTACTCCGTCGGGCGGGCGCGTTGAGATCGAATTATCTGTAGTTATGGGGAATGGGGAAGAGGAAGAGATTCCCCATTCCCCATTCCAAAATCCAAACTCCAAAATCGAACAATCCCCCATTTCCTATGCTCAGATTCGGGTGAGCGATACTGGTAATGGCATCAGCCCCAGCTTTCTGCCATTTGTTTTCGAGCGCTTCCGCCAGGAAAATAGCAGTACTACGCGATCGCATGGTGGACTCGGGCTGGGACTGGCGATCGTGCGCCAACTGGTAGAACTACACGGCGGTATGGTAGCTGCTGACAGCCTCGGCGTTGGGCTAGGAGCCACTTTCACCGTCTTGCTGCCACTCCTGAAAAAGACTAAGTAACGTTGACTTCAGGCTGAGTAAAAGAAAGATTTTAATTTTGAATTTTTAACTTATAAATCATAATTGATGAATCTCTCTACGAGTCCTCACTCAAACCTAACAATTAATTCAAATCAATAACTTTATAATTGTAGGTATAATTAGCTACTTTTAGATTGGCAAATGCTTGCTATTATGTGGGTGTAGAAATAATATTATCTTTGTTTTAATGCCACAGAAACTTTAATTAATAAGTGATTTTACCTAACAGCGATCGCGCGATCGCCAAAATAATTTAAATTATAATTTTCTAATTTTGAGAAAATAAATTAGACTCTTTAGCTAAAGATATTTATTTTAATTACTGATTGATAATTTGTAATGTGCTATAACGCACTCATTACCACTTTGATAATATTTATAGCAGAGTTTAACTAAATTGGTATAAAAATAAAAAAGCAAAATTCCTAAATACAAATTTAAAATAAATTAATAATTTCTAAATCAACCTAAAAATTTATAGTTATTGTGGACAACCTTTACTGGCTCGACCAGATACAATCGGCTGACCGTCCCCTAGTAGGTGAGAAAGCTTTTACTCTAGCTGGGTTGTTGCAGGCAGGCTTTCCCGTCCAACCTGGTTTTGTGGTTCCGGCGCCAAACTTTCGGGAATTTCTAGAAAGTATTAATTGGACAGAGCCGTTGGGCTTCGATCTGCCGCATTCTTCACTGCATCTGGATGTCGATAATCCCCAGCAGTTGCAGCGGGTAGCCAGACAGATTCGCTGCGAAATTAAGAATGCTGCTCTACCCCAGTCGTGCGTATCAACATTGGAGGTAGGGTGGAATTGCGTAGCATCAGCCCCATCTTTAGAATGCGCCCCCTCTTTGGCGCTGCATAACGGACTATTACCCCCAGAAACTTCTGGACTATATGAATCGCACATCTGTTTGCGAGAACCGGAAGCACTGGCTATTAGCCTCAAGCAAACATGGGCAGAGGTCTTTCGTTCGCGCAGTCTATTTTACTGGCAGCGTAGAGGTATCGAGATTCTTCAGCTTTCCTTAGCTGTTTTAGTGCAACCAGCAGCTAGAGCGATCGCCAGCGGGACTCTAGAACTCATACCCACGGGTTTTGCTATCCAGGCAACATGGGGAGCTAATATTGCCCTTGTCAAGGGTGAAGTGATTCCAGACTTTTACCTGATACACCCAGAAACCGGGGAGGTGCTATCGAGGGAAATAGGTACAAAAACAAAGGCTTATCGTTTATCTCTCGAACACGCGCAAGCAGTGAAAAGCAAGAGTGTTCTGCAAGCTTATCTACTCGACGACGAGCAACAAAAACAATACGCCCTAGAAGAAACCTACCGATGCCAGCTAATCGAGTTGGCAATGCGGCTCAACGCGAACCTGAACAAACCTTTTTACTTAGAGTGGACGCTCTGCAAACTAGAAGATAGTTCCGCAGCGCAACTGTATATCACCAGTATTAGTACGGGGGACGAGGGGATTAAGGATGGCAGATTGGGGATTGGCAGAATTCTTCCCCAGCACCCATTGCCCCTACTCCCCAGAGCAGCTCCCAGCTTTGTCAGTCACGAACCTGCGTCTGTTGCACAAGCGTCGGCGGGTATGTTTCCACCACAGCACCATCACTTAGAAGTTGCTCTTAGTGAAAAGTTAACAACCGAAAAAGCAGCCAGTCCATTAGTGGATGCTTTCGCAACACTGAATTCTGTTAAGCATGAAGTATTTTCAGCTCAGTCTCTAGAAGCCACGAATTTGATAACAGGAGTGGCGGCGGCGTCAGGACGGGTAGTTGCCAAAGCACAAGTGATTCGTGGCGTAAGCCATAATTGGTCAAGTATTCCACCAGGGACGATCATAGTTGCTAAAAACGTTCACCCGGACTGGCTGGTGCTGCTAAGACACGCTGCGGGTGTTGTTGCCGAACAGGGAGGAATGACTTGCCATGCTGCAATTATTGCTAGAGAATTGGGCATCCCAGCCGTAGTTGGTGCTGCGGATGCCACCCGACTAATTCAAAGTGGCGAGGATCTGAGGGTGGATGGAGATAAGGGAGAAGTTCATATAGGTGACTGGGGAACTGACGACCCCCTTTGGGAATTAGAGGCAATGGGGAACCCGGAGACTGCTATAGGGATTGGGGGCAATGGAGAATGGCAACTTCCGGCTCCGGACGCCCAATCCTCAATCAGCAATCGCGATTACCCAATTCCGATTGCTACTCAACTACTCGTCAACCTGAATCAGCCAAACTCGATTCAGCGTGCTGCTAATTTACCAGTGGATGGGGTGGGGTTATTGCGCTCGGAACTGATAGTTCTGGAAGTGCTGGAGGAGCGCACCCCCTTGTGGTGGCTCGAACAAGGGCGCAAGCGCGAGTTGGTGCAAAAGCTGACGGAGAAAATATGGCAGTTTGCCCGTGCCTTTGAACCGCGTCCCGTATTTTACCGCTCTTTGGATATGCGAGACTCGTTAGCAGTCGCTGCGCTAAATGAGAAATTTCCATCTTCGGCATCGTTCGGATCTACCGAAGTCGATCCGATGCTGGGTATGAGGGGGACATTAAGTTATATAGCAGACCCAACTTTATTCGAGATTGAACTGGCTGCTTTAGCTCAGGTATGGGAAAGGTATACAAATGTCAATTTAATTTTGCCTTTTGTTCGCACTGTTGAGGAGTTTTCCTTTTGTCGGCAAAAAGTTGAGCTAGCTGGGCTGACTGGGCATTCCCAGTTCCAGCTTTGGATTATGGCTGAGGTGCCTTCTGTGCTGTTTTTACTACCAGAGTATGTAAAAGCTGGGGTGCAGGGGATAGCGATAGGGACGAACGATCTAACACAGTTATTGTTGGGAGTCTCTCGCGATCAAGCGCATATGGTAGCGGCGTTTAATGAGCGTCATCCAGCAGTGATGAGCGCGATCGCTCAACTAATTGGGGGAGCCAAACAAGCAGGCATACCCTGCTCGATTTGCGGGGTAGCACCAGCGAGGTATCCAGAAGTGATTGATGCCTTAGTGCGCTGGGGCATTACCTCAATTTCGGTCGAAGTGGATGCGGTTGAGCGAACATACAGCGCGATCGCCAGAGCTGAACAACGCCTAATTTTAGAAGCAGCCCGTCGTCAGTTAGAGAATTAGCCATTTCCTTTTTCTTAGCTCCCCACGTTCCCATGCTCTGTCTGGGAATGTGGGGGCAAGGGGGGAACAAAATATCACTTCAATAACAGAAGATTACCCATTTCCCCCCTTAAAACAAGAAAGTTACAAGCGCTAATTAATAGCGGTAAATAGCCGCTACAGGAGCTTCATCCGGTACTTTCTCAGGATCGACAGCATAGACAGTGCCACCATTCAACAACGTATGAATAGCAGCAAAATCCAACATATCCTCATCGTCCGGCTGTGGTTCCGGGTGTAAATCTACAGTCATCGAATCTGGGTCAAAGCGCCCCCATTGATGCTGACCTAACGCCACAAATAAAGCATCAACCCGTTGATAATAAGCAGATTGGATGACTTCTTTTAGATCGTGAGAAGCTTTGCCAGTATCAGAGCCAGCTAGTTCCTTATACTGCTCTACTGCCCGCTCAATGCTCTGCTGAAAGATAGGCTCAACAATTGGCCAAGCTTGTTGCTGCAATTCTTCTGGCTTGAGAATTTCCGGATTTCCAGTAATACCTTCTTCCACTAAATGTTGATAAGTATTCGCTTCTTTGTAAACCGGGAAAAGATACTCAACTCCCGCCAACACTAAAGGCGATTTCTTATTCCGCAGGAAGTCGTGCAAGGCACCATCAATCAGATAGAATTACAGTTAAAAAAACTGAAGTGGACAACATTGATCATCATTGACTCGCAAGCGGTGAAAAATACCTGCAATGCGGGTGTGAACTCGTTCATGCTTTTGTTTCTACAAATCAACCAATGGGATTAAAAGGAATCTAGCCGTTGATACGCTTGGATTCCCATTCTTCACTTATTGCACCCCAGCGAATTTCACCGATGATGCCGGGTTGGTTGAAATGTTGACGCTCAACATCGACTATTTCAAATCGAAACCGGTCAATATTCCCAAGATCGCTATTCTGCTAGACCACGGTTATCACCTTGATTATTTGATTGAGAAGTTAGAGCAGGTTTATCCTCAGATCATGACAAAAATCACGTTTGAGCGTTCGACGAAACCCTCGAAACACGAGAAGGAGGTGCAAGGAAAATCTGGATTTGTCCCAGCCATCGCACGATAGGTGATTGAACGTTCCAATGCGATGAAGCGGCTCTTTCAAGAGGACTTACGGGCGTTGACTCTGTTGATATGGAAGCGTGCCAATCCCTATGGCACGCTTCAGTTAGACATACATCAGCGGCTAAAATTGGATGCTGTTTAAAGACAGAATTTTTCTAGGATGAGCTAGTAGCAGAACTTCTAGACATGGCGTGTCTACTTCGTTGCAGCTTCGCTACCTTTACCCCTAAATAGATTCTTCCACATCCTCGCTTTCCTTACCAATTAGTAGCGAAATACTGCCGCAACAGGGGTATTGTCCGGTACTTTTTCCGGTTCAACAGCATATACCGTTCCTCCGTGAAAGATCGTTTGAATCGCTGCTGCATTGAGCAAATCTTCATCACCAAGCTGAGCCTCATTGTGTATCTCAAGCTCCATTGAGTCTGGGTCAAAATGTCCCCATCTTTGTACGCCAACCGGAACAAAAAGCTGTTCTACACGACCATAAAATGCCCCTTGAATGACTTCATTCAAATCATTTGAGCCTTTGCCAGCCGCAATTGACTCATGATAATAATCGATCGCTTTTTCCTGGTCTGCCTTAAACTGTGGCTCTACGATCGCCCACGCTTCTGCATGAAGCTCTTCCGCTGTTCGCTCCTTTGTGTTGTGTTGAATTCCTTCTTCCACAATGAAATTGTAGGTATTCGCCTCTTGGTAAATCGGCAGCAAATAGTTAACCCCAGCTAGCACAAGCGGCGATCGACGATTGCGGAAGAAGTCGTGCAAGCTTTTATCAACTAACAGGAAATATTGCAGCAAATCTTCCTTAACATTTTCGCGTTCGCCGCCCTGTCCGTGATAGGAACCACCTGCTTGCAAAGCTGAACGACCTGCGCCCGCGCCCTGACGTCGCTGTTCATCTTTCGCCGTTTCGTCATACTGCAAGGCGTCATCCATGCTCTTCGGCAAGCCTTCGATTTCGACTTCACGGGTGATGCCGTAGCGGTTGCATTCCACAAGGCGCACATCACGTTGACCGAGCGTGAGAATATAGAAGCGGTCATCTCCACTCAACAGCGGAATTAGTGGCTTGAGATGAAAGCGATCGCTTACGACTACCAGTTCAATCAGGTTGATCGGTACACGATAGAAACGGAAGAACCCTTCTGAGATGAACAATGCTAAACCTGCGTTCTGTTGCTGCCAGAATTCATCTTCATCCAGTTCACTCGCAGGCTGAAGAAATTGGCTCGGATCAGTCGGGTGCAATTCATATTTTTCTAACTCCACTTTCGCCTGCCGAAGTAGATTTTTAAAGCGGACAGAGTTTTGCTGAGTTTCTGAACTAAGCTGCACGGTCGGCATATAAATTGATACACACAGTCCTTGCGGCTGTTCGACGAGTTCTTTCAGTTCTTCGATCGAAAGGAAGCTCATATTATTAAGACAGGATTAAAGAGATGTGCAAGAGAATCCTCATACTATAAAAACTTTTCCAAAACGAAGCCCCTGCCGAATGGTAGAAAAGAAGCTCAGAGGTCGCTGCAATACGCCAGGAAAACTAGATTCAAAAGGGGTAAGGACGTTAATCCAGAACTGTCCAAAATTGTAAGGATGTCAAATGGGTTCTATATCATCCTGGTCTGCACTTCCCTGCCCGTGAAAACTACCAAGCTCTTGGAAAGAATTGTTAGTTCCCCCTTTTGATGTGGCGATACGGTGCTGACCCTCTTTGGCAATCTCGTCATAGTCGAGGGCTTCATCCATATTTTTAGGTCAAAGATCTGCCCCCTTTTGTATGGGCATATAAATTGAGACGCACGGAGTAGAGGGGGTTTCTATTAAAATTTTTAGTTCATCGACAGACAATAGGGACATATTGTTTAACTCCTAATCAATGTTATCAAAAGCTGACCTAATCTAAATTCATTTGATGTCGAGACTGGTTCACTTTCATCTTTCTTTTGATTAGAAATTCTTTGCCTTATACCCCTTCTTTAGATGGAGAATAAGGCGGGTGAGGAGTGTATAGAGCATCACTTAAGACTGAGCTGTTGGCGAGCCTGTATGGGATAGTTTTTTGTGGGGAGCTTGAGCCGATTCTATACGCCAAATAATCCCCAAACTTACCTGCTTCATCAGCCAGTACAAACCAGCAATTACGACTAAGGTTACAAACATCACCAACGCGGGGCGTTTGCCAGCCAAATCATCCAAGATGCTGTCAGCCAAGGTGTGTAGGTTAGTAACAAAGTCCCAGCTATTAAAGCGTAGAAATCGCCCTAGATAGATACCAACTGCGCTAAGAGCATGAATGCATAACTCTACCCAAAGGATGAATTTGCCCCAGCCTTGGCGTTTCATGTATTCGCCCAGGTTAATTAGAGACAGCACGTAAGCTTCAAACCCAGTCAAAATAAACAACAAATACAGAGGGATGACAAAGAGAGAAATTGCCCATATTGAGTAGTTGCTACGAATATCTTCGACCAGGTGAATGACATCGGTCAAAACATAGGGAGCGTTGGGCAAGAAGGCGATAAAAACGAGGAATCCGAGCCACCAAAAGAGCGATCGCGATCTGCCCTGGCGCACTATCCAAACATCCAAGGCGATCAGAACTAAAGTTATCGCCCAGACAACATAGTTCGTGCGATTATCTCTGAGGAAACGAATAGCATAGCTCGCAACAAACGGTGCTTTGGGCAAAAATGTGGCAACAAGCAGCAGTCCAATCCACCAAAAGTGAATGTACGCTCGCCTGCTGCGAAACAGCCAAACACTTAGAGCCAAAGGTACTAAAGCCAAAAATAGATTCCAAGCCATCCAAGAATTATTGCTTGACCAAGCACGCAACATCTCAGCACTAAAGTCAATCAGTTCAGTTTTCATAGGCTGCCTCACAGAGTAAAGAGGATTAAAACGATCGTAACTACTACTACATTACTAACTCTCAATTTTGTTGGAGAGCGGCGATCGCATCCTCTATGCCCTACTTCGCAAGCGATCGCCCCCGAAATGCTTTCGCATTCCCTAGTCGCTAAAATTGTAATCTCCCATCCGGAAGAATCGCTCTAATAAGATTAACTCGACTCACATAATTTAAGTTTAGGATTGCGGGGTTTAAGTTATGAAGCTAACTACTGGTAAAGCTTCCACCATTACCCTACTACTAGAGTAAATGTCATTTTTTAGGAAATTTTACATAAAATTCCTGATGCTATTCCAATAAATGCAAATCTAGTAATACCTTGTAAGCCAGTAACGGCAAAAATTGATAATAATTAGGACTGCCCTAGTCCTGATGCCGTCACGCAGCCGACTTTAATATGTTGTTTAGGAACACTCTCTTAGATGTGCGTTGGGGCTATGTATCGAATGCAATCGCTCCAACGTACAAACGCTACAAGCTGTAGCCGCGCCCTCGTCGAAATTTTATTAATAAGAAACCCGTTTTCTTCCTTGAAAACGGGTTTCTGACACGCCAACGGGGATGCTGCGTTGGGTAGCATCCCCGTAATTTCTAGTTAATTATTTTGATTTAACTGTAAGGCTGTAGCGTCTGCCTTTTAGGAAAGATAGCTGGCTTCTGCTTCCAGCATACGAATCAGCTTTTCATCGCCTTTAGATCTAGCTACTTCTAGGCGATGTTGCAAGTTCTTTTGCAGATTGGCCCGATGAGCGGCAGCCACTTGTTTCAAGGTTTCTTGGCGTATAGTGTTCATTATGGACATCCCTTCCGATTGCTTTGAGTTATCATCTTTTGTTCTTATTTTTAAGATAACACGGGCGTTGGCTATATGCGAAAAAACTGTGCTTAAAGATACAGAATTTTATAAAAAGTTTATGTAAAGAAAAGCGTGGTTATCGTAATGCCCCCACAGGGGAGCATATTGTAGAGACGCAATAAATCGCGTCTGGAGCCGAAAGGTATGAGGAACATGGACTAGAGCAGCTATAAAAATACTCGTTGTAAACTGATGCGGGGGCTGAGGCGGATAACCGTCCACTTAAAAAAAAATAGTCTTCGGGTGTGAGGATTGGCTGCGATCGCGATCGCACCGCCCAATTAATCTATAAAGATGGCTCAAAATAGACTGCTGACTCTTTTAAGCGATTTCGGTCTGAGTGATGTGTATGTAGGGGTGATGAAGGGCGTCATCGCCAGAATTAACCCGACACTGACTATAGTGGATATTACCCATGAGATCCCGCCTCAGAATATTGCTGCTGGTCGGTTTTGTCTGATGAATGCTTACCCGTATTTCCCTGACGGAACGGTGCATGTTGCTGTTGTCGATCCGGGTGTGGGAAGTCACAGACGAGCGATCGCAGTTCAATTATCCAACTGTTTCTTAGTTGGCCCAGATAACGGCTTGTTCAGCGGTGTCCTCAGTCACGCTCAAGCCATTATTGCCGCTGTAGAATTGACAAACACCGACTACTGGCGCACAACCCAACCCAGCACAACCTTTCACGGTCGAGATATATTTGCGCCAGTAGGAGCGCATCTAGCAGGCGGCGTTCCCCTAGAAAAACTTGGGCGAACAATCGACCCCTCAACTTTAGTGCAGCTTCCCATACCTGAATGCACCCAAACCGAGGCTGGTATTATAGGTTGCATCCAATACATTGACAAGTTCGGCAACTTAATTACCAATATCCCCGGTATTTTAGTTAAGGAAAAAACTTGGACTGTTGCGGCTGCTGGGATAAGCATACCCAGCGATACTAGCTATAGTAATAGCCAAGTTGGTGTTCCCCTAGCTTTAGTTAGCAGCGGGGGTTGGGTAGAAATTGCCATTAACAGCGGTAATGCTCACACCAAGTTGCAACTAAATTGGGGAGATGCAGTGCAGGTTATGGTTAATTAAAAGCCACAACTTTGCAAGACGGAATTCAGAAAAATTGTGGGGTTATAGTTTCCTTTACCCGCGCAAAGATTACACCAACTACTTCGCTATTTTATTGAAATATTATATTTGAATATAATCTAACTGGCATAAAAGAGCAGGATACTTTAGCGTTTTATTTAGAGAGTCAACATCATTTCAGCAATGAAGGTTAAGAAAGCATGACAACTGTGAAGCAGCAGGAACCGGAAGTTTATCAAGGTCAGTTTGGCGAGTTTACGATAACACAGAGCGATCGCGCTGGTGTCAGGATTTACCGAACTGGCTTGGCGATCGCAGCGCTTACCTTTGCGCTGGGGAGCGGACTGGTTCTATTCTCTAGCAACAACCCAGCTGCTATAGCTGCACTCACTCCCATCTATGCGTGTTTCTGCGCTGCGCTGGGCGTTAGTCTGGTTACAATTCATATCTATCTAGCACCGCTGCACCGACTGCTACAACTTTTTTGGGCAATCGGCGTTGTCACCGCAGCCGTACTGACCATACAAAGCAGCGAGCCTCTTGCCTTATTCGTTTACAACCACCCAGCTAGCCTTCTGGGGATAGGTTTTACTTTTGCGGCTTTGACGGGGATTTATTTCAAAGAAGCCTTCTGCTTTAACCGACTTGAGACCAAAATTCTTACGCCCCTAGTGCCCTCACTGCTGCTGGGGAACCTTGCAGGCGTTTTGCCAGTCGATGGGGAAAAGGTTTTGCTAGGAATGTGGGCGGTTCTGTTTGTGGTGTTTGCACTCCGCAAAGTGGTGCAACCAATTCCACCTGACATTGGTGATAAATCCGTTTTTTCCTATCTTAAAGAACAGCGTTCAGCTAGGGCTTAATATTACAGCTTTCGATGGCAGCCGCAATCATTATCAGTTTCTTGCTCAGTGGATTTCCTCAACTATCTGTACCTCACCCGCCGTTATCAAACCAGATAGTTGTAGAAGGAAATTATGTTATCTCCGCCAAGCCTACGGCTAGCCCTACAAACTTGTGGGAAATTATACCGCCGCCGTTTGGGGAAATTATCGAAAATAGCTGTAGTAACGTCCCCAGCGGCTTAGGTATTCCAGGCTTTCAACCGGGGCTAAATAAAAATGATGTTCTCAATATGCTGGGGGTACCCAGTGAAAGTTCGTCAGGGTATTGGCCTAACACGAATGCTGTGTCTTATGACTTAATACCAGATGAGGTTAGTTTGGGCTTTTTATTTGATATAAGCTCTGAACAAATTCGCCAAACAGAGGCATCTTTTACTTCAAGGGTAGATTTGAAGGTTATTTTAGTGACGTTGAATGGAATGTTAGGTTGCAAACTCAATAACAAAATTGAGCAGGGGTTAGAAAAGGTACGACAGCGACAGTCGCGCCGATACTCGTTTAGAATGAATTCTCTCAAGGGTGTGATTGAGCGCGATAAGCGCGATCGCATCTATATAGGTATCTGGCAGTCAGATTTACACTGAAAAAATTAAAAGGCAAAATCAGTGCTTCAGTTGTTAGGGGAAATTTTATCTAAAAAATAAAATGAATGTAAATAAAATAAAAAATATTCGCCTAATACATCGTAAAGAAATGTGGACGCTTACATTTCAAGGGTGGATTGTTACCCTGCTTTGTATAGCGGCGTTAAGTCTTGGTATAGTTACTAATTTACACTCATTTTTATCAGTAAGTTCCCCTGTACAAGCTGATATATTGGCTGTTGAAGGATGGTTGCCGGATGAGGCGCTAAAAGGTGCGATCGCTGAATTTAACAGCCATTCTTATAAAAAGCTAATTACTACGGGATTGCCCTTACTCAAGGGTTCTTATCTGGCTGAATACAACAACTTTGCAGAACTGGCAGCAGCAACTTTGATAGCACTGGGGTTTGACCAACAGAACCTAGTAGCGGTTCCCGCAACTGACGTTATCAAGTATCGTACCTATGCAGGTGCAGCCGCACTTCGTCAGTGGCTAGAAAAATCAGATTTAAAAGGAAAATCGATTAATATTTATACGCTGGGCGTCCATGCACGCAGGAGTTGGCTTATTTTCAAACAAGTGCTAGCTCCTATCGAAGTCGGTGTTATTGCCGCCAAACCAATAGATTACGATCCTAAAAAGTGGTGGAATTATAGCGCTGGTGTTCGGTCAGTTATTGATGAAACTATCGCTTATATTTACGCACGTTTAGTCAATTGGCAAATCTAAATTCGGTGCATCTGAGGTGAATAACTTGGTAGAAGAACGCGCCTTTTGGGTGGCTTGGTCGCAAATTCCTAGACTTGGCCCGGTTTTGCTAAAGCGAATGCAGCAGCACTTTGGTTCTCTGTCGGCGGCGTGGGAGGCAAATGCAATTGATTTGGGGGAAGTAGAAGGGTTTGGCTATCAGACAGTTAATTTAGTGCTGCAAGAGCGATCGCGTCTTAACCCTGAAAAAATACTCCAGCAACATATCTCCAAAAATCCTCATTTCTGGACTCCCGCAGACGCCGAATATCCCCGCTTGCTGTTAGAAATTCCTACACCCCCACCAGTCTTATACTACCGAGGCAAAGTTCAACCGGAAGAGAATCAAGGCATTACACCAGCTATAGGTATTGTAGGTACTCGCTACCCAACAGAATACGGCAAAAGATGGACTCGCAAAATTAGTGCGACGCTGGCAAAGAAAGGCTTCACAATTGTTTCTGGAATGGCAAAAGGAATCGACACGGAAGCTCATCGCGGCTGTCTTGAAGCTGGTGGAAGGACAATTGCCGTCTTTGGAACTGGGGTAGATGTTATTTATCCTTATCAGAATCGGGAACTTTACAAACATATTATCGATAAGGGTTTAGCTGTCAGCGAGTATCCAGCAGGTAGCCAACCAACAAAAGAACATTTTCCCCCACGCAACCGCATTATTGCTGGCTTGAGTCGTGCCATATTAGTGATGGAAGCTCCTGCTAAATCTGGAGCGTTGATTACAGCTTATTATGCCAATGAATTCTGTCGGGATGTCTACGTTTTGCCTGGATCTTTGGATAATCAGAATTCGCTTGGTTGTTTGGGATTATTGAGTAAAGGAGCGCAGGTGATTATGGGTGAAGATCATCTGTTAGAAATGCTAGGAGAAATTCCTCAACTCGATTCAGTACAGCAGTTGTCGTTATTTCCCTCATCTCCCGCGCCGGATCTGGAACCAGAATTAAAACGGGTGTTACAAGCTATTTCCTCAGAACCGACACCGTTTGATTTAATTGTGCAGCAATCTGAGTTAGCAGCTAGTTCGGTATCGAGCGCGTTGTTGCAATTAGAATTAATGGGGCTAGTATCTCAATTGCCGGGAATGCGATACCAGAAATGTTGAGAGCGATCGCAATTCATTCTCTTTTGCCTTCGACGATTCTGGCAATGCGGATTAAAGCAGCAGATCATACTTTGGGCAGATAAAAGTTAAGTAACTGTATGATAATTAATCATTTGATGAGAGAAAAAACTAATCCTAAGATAGGTTTCCTACTGAAGACTACCTGCAAAACTCTGACACAGATCTTATTCAATCTCAACAATTGTAGTTGTGAGATTGCAATTTGGTCTTAAGAACGAAATCAGTCCAGGAGGAAGTAAACCATGCGATCGCTACTTGGCGGAATAATTGCCAGTATTACGCTGTGTGTACTGCCAGCTCAAGGTGAGGTTCATAATCTCCACATCCAGGCGCTCAAAGATCTCAACTTATCCAAGCAGCAGCGCTCAAATCCATCAACTGGGCGTCCAGCATCTACCCAACGCCCGCGTTCCACATCATCCAGCGCCCGAGTCTCTGACGCACAGGTTGCCGCACTCGTAGAAGCACTGCGGCGGGCAGCACCCAAGACGGGCAAAGCCAACGATGGGCTATATAGCGAATGGCAAGTGACGCCGCAAATTATTCCCAGTTGGTCTAAACAATGTGTGGGGCGATCGCTGACACCGCAGGAATTTGAAGCCAACGCCGCAGCAGCGCGACAAACTGTTACCTGCATCGCACGGCGCGAGTTGCAGAAGCAGTATGGCGCTAGTGGCAACAATGAACCCCTAGCAGTGCGTCGCGTCGCCTCGTGGTGGTTTACTGGCGACGCGGGGCGTTACAACAACGGCGGGACTGCTTCTTATACTCAAAGAGTTTTCAATTTCTATCAGCAGGCGCAATCCAATGGCTCGACTCAGCCGAGGACTTCGCCCCAGCAGCCTAGTCGGTCAACCACTCCATCGCCATCACCATCACCTAGTCCATCGCCATCACCTTCACCCAGTCCATCGCCTTCAGATAGTCCATCACCTTCACCTTCACCTAGTCCATCACCTTCACCTTCACCTAGTCCATCACCCTCACCTTCACCTTCACCTAGTCCATCGCCATCACCTTCACCTTCAGCCTCACCACAAGGGTAAAAATAGGCAATAAAGGCGGAGCCAGTCTGTTCGTAAAAACAGACTGGCTAGTATTGAAATTTCTTTAAATTACCTATCTATAATTAACTTCTGAAAACGCTCATCGTCTCGAATTGCATCAAAACTTAAGTCAGTTTTTGCATATTCTCTAAATGTTTTCCTTTCGAGAGCGAGTGCCCGCTGTAGGCTTTCGATTGCTAAATCAACCTTGCCTTGTTCGGCATAGCAACCAGCTTTGGTATACCAAGCGTAAGCGTATTCAGAATTAATTTCAATGGCTTTGTCACAAGAGGCGATCGCATCTGCATATCGCTTCAAATTGCCTAGCGCCAAGCTCCGATTAGTCCAAATGCTAGCGTCATTAGGCTCGATTTCAATTGCTTTATCGTAAGCGGCGATCGCTTCTTCGTAACGTTTTGATTGAGTTAAAACCCAACCAATATTATGCCAGCTTAGAGAAAAGTCTGGCTTAATTTCAATAGCTCTTTTATAAGAAGCGATCGCATCTTCCCCGCGTCCCAAACTATATAACGCCCACCCGCGAGCGTGCCAAGCTTCATAATAGTCTGGCTTGAGGTGAATCGCTTTATCGTAAGCCGCGATCGCTTCTTCGTATTTTTGCGAACTTGCTAACTTCTGCGCTTTATCGTACCAACCCAGATGGGGATTAACCACCCTACGCGCCAGCAAACTAACAACAATAACTCCTAGTAGCAAAAATTTAGACGATGCGGTGAACGACTCGGCTCCCTTAGCTACCATATCCAGTGGAATATCTAGATTGGCAATGCTCCTATAAGCTCCCAGCCAGAAAATGCGATTCAAATCCTCTACAAACCACAGCAGCCCGAACAGGAAAAATATTCCATATTGACCAAACTTTCTTAATTGAAGTTGAGTTTTTTCGGGCAACCAAGGCTCGATAATGCCATAACCATCTAGGGGTGGAATTGGCAGCAAATTCAAAATTATAGCAGCGATTTCTAGCAAAATCAGAAATGCTAAAGCAGGCCATATCCAGCCATCGCTATCCTGGGGGGCAAAACCAAACAAAAAGGGTATTGCCAGCAATAAAGTAACAAGAATACTAGCAATCGGGCCTGCTGCTGAGACTGCACTGTTCCACCAGCGATCGCGCAATCTTCTCTTATCAATATAAACTGCTGCCCCAGGTAGCGCAATTCCACCGATAGCGAGAAAGATAACGGGCAGAACAATACTCCCCATTGGGTCTATATACTTTAACGGATTTAAAGTTAAATACCCCTTATCTTTAACTGAAGTATCGCCCCCCCAATAAGCAACAACTGCATGACCAAACTCGTGCAGGCAAACTGATAGAATCCAGCCAACACATACGAATGCAACAGTTAACACTGCTTTACTCCAGTTTCAGTAGGGTGGGCACTGCCCACCAAATGTTCAAGCACTTGTTTCCAGGCTCAGCCTCGATTTTACGAACCACTAGCCAAATACTTATTCAATTCTGGCACATCTACCCAACTGTCTGTTTCATGCGATTGATGCGCTAAATCCATCAATAGCTGTGAGTAAACTCCCTCGCGCAGCGATGGTGTCATTGCAACACCACTATCGATACTTTGTACCCACTTGTCTACTAATCTAATAAACGGAGCAATGCGACCGTCAGCGTAACTTTGAGGAAAAATTAGACGATTGGGGATTTCTATTTCAGCTAGGGGTTTACCTGCGGGTGCTGCGCTTAGACGAAAACCATGAACGTAATCTTTTTGATTGTCGCTACCCAAAACTAAAGTGCCGCGATCGCCATATACTTCTACAAAATGGCCGCCCCCATGCACAACCGAACTGATGCAAATCTGACAAGGCGTTCCATCTGCCAACTGTAGCATCAACATACAAGTATCATCAGCATCGACAGGCTTCATTTCACCTGTTTTTGGATCTGGACGAGTGGGAATTGCTGTCGTCAACCTCGCGCACAATCGCCGCACGTCGCCAAACAACCAGCTAATATAATCAAAAGTATGAGAAGCCACTGCACCTAGCGCCCCGCCTCCTTGATCTTTTCGAGAATACCAGTTCCAAGGGCGCGATGCATCTGCACGAGACGGCACTAACCAATCAATTTTAATTAGGCGCTTTTGTCCTACATATCCTTCTGCCAAATATTCTGCAAATAGCTGCCATGCGGGGACAAAGCGAAATTCAAAATCCATCGCCGCCACGATGCCTTTATCTTGTGCTAGCTGGTACAGCAATCGCGCTTCTGATGCCGAGAGAGCCGTTGGTTTTTCTAATAACAAATGTTTCCCAGCTTGCACCACTGCCTTTGCCATGTCATAGTGCAAAAACGGCGGTGTAGATATGCTAACCGCCTGTACCTCCGGCAAGGATAATATTGCTTTTATACTATCGCAAGCATTCGGAATCTTATGGTCTTCAGCGATAGATTTAGCTTTATCTAAATCTTGATTATAAACAGCAACTACCTGAGTGCGTGGGTAATATTCAAAACCTGGAATATGGACTTTTTGACCAAATCCAGTACCTACAACTGCGATCCCAATTTTCGGCTGATTTATCTGTGATGAAGAAGGCATAGATTTAACTCAAAAATCGCCCTGAAAAATCGCTAATAGCATTAACTTAAAATTCTTAAGCGGTTGTCACCGCAGGGATTCAGTCCAGACTCCGGACTCCGGACTCCGGACTCCGGACTTTGTACCTCAGTGTTTCAACCGTGCCACCAATTCAACTACTTGTTCGCCCAACTTTGTGCCTTCTAGCCTATCAATTTCACGAATTCCAGTAGGACTGGTAACGTTAACTTCGGTAAGGTAGCCGCCGATAACATCAATGCCTACAAATATTAAGCCATCCTGTTGCAATGTCGGGGCTAATTGAGCGCAAATCTCGCGCTCTCGTTGGGTAATTTCAGTTTGAGCGACTCTGCCACCGACGGCCATATTGCCCCGAAATTCTTTGCCTGTGGGGATGCGATTCACAGCGCCAATCGGTTCGCCATTAAGCAAGATAATGCGTTTATCTCCTTCTTTTGCGGCTGGTAAATAAGTTTGAACCATGACGGGAAACTTACCTTGAAACGTACTGATTTCTATTAGAGAATTAAAGTTGCGATCGCTCGGATCTAGAAATAAAATTCCTTCCCCAGCTTTGCCGCCCAACGGCTTCAGAACTGCCGCCCCTTTTTCCTCCAAAAACTGCCTGATTACCAATTTATCTGCGCTGACAATTGTTTCTGGAATCGCTTCCTTAAACTGGAGCGCATACATTTTTTCATTGGCTGCCCGCAGTCCTTTAGGCGCGTTAACGACCAGCGTTTTTGCAGGATTAATATAGTCTAGGATGTAGGTTGCGTAAAGGTATGGAACCGTTACGGGGGGATCTGTCCGCATGAATACAGCATCCATGTACTCAAGCGGTTGCAAGACGCGATCGCCCACTTGATACCACTGAGCTGCTGCCATCCACCGCCCGTTATCCAGTTCCACAGGTGTCAAGCGAACAGGCTCCAAAATAGCCCAAGCTTGACCGTTCACTACACTCAACTTGTTAGCTTGAGTTATCCAAACCTCGCAACCCATATTTTGCGCGGCTTCCATCATAGCTACGCTGCTATCGTGAGTGGGGTCCAGCTGTTCGATGGGGTCAATGATAAACGCCAGTTTCACGGGTATTTTCCTCTATATCTTGCGGCGATCGCCTATGCGCGTTTCCTTACCCATTCTCTCAACACGCGCGCCAGCTGAGTATTAGCTAATAGGTAATTGAGCATTGAGCATTGGTCATTGGGAATAAGTAATCTGGAATTGGTGGTAATTGTCCCACTCTCCTCTACTCCCGTACTCCCCTGCTCCCACCGAGCTTCTAGCTGCCTTGCAGGAGTAAATCTAGCTGCCCTTTAGCGTCCAGAGCATGGATGTCATCGCAGCCGCCGACGTGGCTATCGTCAATGAAAATTTGTGGCACAGAGCGGCGTCCGTTGGAGCGTTGAGCCATTTTTGCCCTCGCCGCCTCATCACCATCAATGCTGTATTCGGTGTAGTCAACTCCCTTGCTGTCTAGTAAATCCTTGGCTCTGATGCAGAAGGGGCAAGTTCTCCAGGTGTAAATTTCAACTTTTGCGGACATAGGGCACTCTTAATATTAAGTAATCTTTCTTAAATTCTAGAATGCTCTAGGTGGGAAAAAACGGGTAGCGGAGTGGCGAGGCGATCGCAGTAGTCTGTAAGAGAGTGCCGAAGCAATGCGATCGCTCTAGGTGTGATTAATTAAATTCCTGATGATGAATAAGGTTTGCGGCTTTTGTGCGTTAGCCTTAAGTTACGATTTTCATGCATATTCCCTGAAGAACGCCTTCTATTGCAGTGAAGAGTATAAAGAACGCCTATATTAAATTATCAGGCAATTCTTCTTGCTGGCTGTGTTGCGTTTCGCGGCGCACTCGGAAGCAATTTAGCGGTTATTCACCTTAAAAGACAACGCAGTTTATTACTGCTACGTCTGTATTAGGTGCTGAAAGTGAGCCAAATCACAGGTCAACGTTGTTCCAGATGCCAGACGATTGTGAGATGAAACTGCTAACCTTTTTAAATTAATAGAAATATTGACGGTCCTTCTAGGCGCGGATACGTGTCTTGTAAGAGACAGGAACCAGGGTTGAAAACTTCCATACGCGAACGCTTCCCAACCTGTGAGGCATCTACAACCAGGCGTTGCGATCCCTAGCGAGGAATGCTCAAGTGTCACATAAGGGGGGTTGTTGCTTAAGACATCTTTCCGCGTTGGTCAACAAGCTCAACTTTCGTATACAGTGGATCGCAACAATAAGGCAAGAAAGCAACATACGCTATCTTGCCAGATTCAGGATACGTCGTGTGGCTGGAGAGCGATCGCCCCGATACCCGTCCATGCCGAAAACGGGTCGCCAGAGGCTTCGCTACTCAAAGCGACCGTCAAGCCTTGAATGGCACAAAATCTATCAAGAACCAATCAAAACTAACCGAACAACCGCAGCCCGGAATCCTACAGGCAACACCCATGTATAGCATGCAAAACCTATTTACGATTCACTTCTGGGGCGTCAGAGGAAGTATCGCCTCTCCAGGACCGGAAACAGTCCGGTATGGTGGCAATACACCTTGTGTTGAGATGCGTGTGGGTGGTGAACGCCTGATTTTCGATGGCGGCACCGGCCTGCGGGTCTTGGGGCAATCCTTGCTGTCGCAAATGCCCGTGGAAGCTAATATGTTCTTTACCCACTCGCATTGGGACCACATTCAGGGGTTCCCCTTCTTTGTCCCTGCTTTTATCAAAGGAAATCGCTTTAATATCTACGGAGTCGTTTCTCCCAACGGCGCGACGATCGAGGAACGCCTGCGCGACCAGATGCTCCATCCAAATTTTCCAGTTCCTTTACAGGTTATGGGAGCAGATCTAAACTTCTGTGACCTGCAAGTTGGGGAAAAAGTGCAAATTGGAGAGGTTATAATCGAAAACGCTTTGCTGAACCATCCTGGTGAAGCCGTAGGCTACCGCATCAACTGGCGCGGCTGTTCGGCTGCTTATGTCACGGATACAGAACACTACCCCGATAAGTTGGATGAAAATGTTCTGTGGCTCGCTCGCAATGCTGACGTTCTGATTATAGATTCCGCCTACACCGATGAAGAATACCATTCAGCGCGGTCTAGCAAGGTGGGCTGGGGACATTCGACCTGGGAGGAAGCTGTAAAAGTCGCCAAGGCAGCGAATGTGAAAAAACTGGTGATTTTCCACCACGACCCCCTGCACAATGATGATTTTCTCGATCGCGTCGGCACAGATGCAGTTAAAAAATTCCCCGATACAATTATGGCGAGGGAAGGGCTATCCATTCAGCTAGTACCACCCCTTACACCAATTCCCGAAGTATTGCCAGAAGCTGGTGTGTCTGCCCTGTGAAGCGATAATTGTCTTTTCAAGCTCAATAGTAAAAAAGCTGCCCCGGCAAATGGAGCACAAAGGACAGAAAGCTGAATTATGATTAGCTAAATGTGTCAAATTGTAAAGCGTGCGGGTAACATCGTCTCTTGAAACTGCTCTAACGCCAACTGCTGTTGCTCTGGGGAACTTTGATGGCGTACATCGCGGGCATCAACGGGTTGTACAACCCGTATTAAATGTATTGGCAAACCAAAAGCCGCTCTTATTGCCGCCTGATGTTTATTCGTGGGGTGGGAATATTGAGGGTGAAGTATTGCCCTCGAAAGGGGAAGGATTGGCACTAAGGTCGGGTGTCGGAAAAGGAAACGCCTATGCTACGGTGGTGACGTTTGATCCGCATCCACGCGAATTTTTTACAGGTATGCGTCGGACGCTATTGACACCGCTAGAGGAAAAGGTGGTGCAATTGCGATCGCTAGGGGTAGAGCAGTTGGTGCTACTGCCGTTTACCCGAGAACTGGCTTGCCTGAGTCCTAATGAGTTTGTGGAAAAGATTCTGGTACAGCAGCTACGATGCACTCTTATCAGCGTGGGAGACGATTTTCGCTTCGGGAAGGGACGAGCTGGCTCTTCAGCAGATCTGCAAGCGATCGCTGCCTCTTATGGCGTCGAAGTACTCATCATACCCCCGCTACTGTGTGAAGACGAACGCATCAGCAGCTCTTCCATCCGTCAGCACCTCTTACACGGAGACATACAAAAAGCCAACCGCCTGCTAGGACGACCCTACTCCCTAACTGGAATGGTCGTTAAGGGTCAACAACTAGGCACAAAGTTAGGCTTTCCCACCGCCAACCTCCAGCTGCCAAAAGAAAAATTTTTGCCCAGGCAGGGGGTCTACTGCGTTCGAGCTTTCATAGAAGATAGTCTGGAGAAAAATGACTGCCAAAGCGAAGATTCTTTCGTGAATGCAGAAATTGACCCAGCCATCAACATATCCCCCCTAGAAGTGAAATCTCCGCGCCTTTGTCCCATATCGGGCGTTATGAACATTGGCTATCGCCCAACAGTAGACGGTACCACTTCCACAGTAGAGGTTCACCTGTTAGATTGGTCTGGGGATTTATATGGAAAAACCATAACAGTCACCCTAGAAGAATTTTTGCGACCCGAACAAAAATTTTCTTCTCTAGACGCCCTAATCGCGCAAATTCAGGCAGACTGCACCGCAGCCAGAGCCTTTTTACAGAACTTGCGGCAGGTTTGAGGCGGCGTTACAGGCGATCTCAAGGGTAGTACGGCTAAGCATTAGGGAGGCATATTATGAGAGAAACTATAGATCAACTGACACAAAATCTGAGTCGTACTATTGTTGGTAAAGCCGAGGCAATCCGGCTAGTGCTAGTAGCTCTCCTTTCTGGCGGTCACGCCCTGCTCGAAGATGTACCGGGTGTCGGCAAAACCTTACTTGCTAAATCCTTAGCACGCTCTATTGACGGTGAGTTTAGACGCATACAATGCACGCCCGACCTGTTGCCAACAGATTTTACAGGTGTGAATTTTTGGCATCAGGGCAAACGCGAATTTGAATTTCTCCCAGGCCCCGTTTTTGCTAACGTCCTGCTAGCTGATGAAATTAACCGCGCCACCCCCCGCGCCCAGTCTGCTTTACTTGAAGTGATGGAAGAACGGCAAGTCACAGTTGATGGGGTTTCTCGCAACGTTCCCAATCCTTTTTTCGTCATCGCCACTCAGAACCCAATTGAGTATCAGGGCACGTTTCCTTTGCCAGAGGCACAAATGGATCGTTTTACCATATCCTTGAGCCTGGGCTATCCTACCGAAGCGGAAGAACTCCAGATGCTCCAACGGCTTCAAGATGGGGCGACAGTGGACGATCTAAAGCCTTGTATTTCTACCTCACAGGTGCAGGAACTCCGCCAGTTTTGTGGCAAGGTCAAAGTTGAGACATCTCTGCAACAGTACATACTGAACTTGGTGCGGGCAACGCGGGAAGATGAAGAAATCTCGCTTGGGGTCAGCCCTCGCGGTGCCGTCGCTTTGCAAAAAGCTACCCAGGCGTTAGCTTTTCTGGAAGGGCGGGATTATGCGATTCCGGACGATGTGAAGTTCCTGGCACCATCTGTGCTTTCTCATCGTCTTATTCCATCGGGTGGGCGTCGCTCTAAAACTATTGTTGAGCGGCTGCTTCGCTCGATTCCCGTATAGTTTTAGGTTTTAGCTTGAAGAATCGGGATTTGTTTGTCAGAGTTGAGAATCGAAGGGAGTTAGCCAGTCAGCCTTGAATCTAAAATTGCTTTTATCAAATCTAAAGTTCACTAAACGAGGGCGCAAACTGCTAGTTTTGTCTTTGTTACTTTTAGTCTGGAGTATTGTCCTGGGATGGGGCATGGCCCTGGCCTTGACAACCGGGGAACTCTCGGCTAAAACGAACTTGGGATTAGGGACGGGGGCAACGAACCAACCAAGTGCCAATACCCAATCGCTAATCGCTAATGCTCAATCCCCAACTTCTGGGACGGTCGATCCAGTTGCCAGTCGGTACCAACTGGGGGAACAACTTTATTTGGAAAACTGTAGCAGCTGCCACTTTGCTATACCCCCAGCTGTTTTTCCTACTGAAACTTGGCGGAATCTACTGCAAGATCAGGAGCATTATGGCAAGCAGTTACCGCTAATCACGGGTCCGTCTTTACTAATCATGTGGGATTACCTGCGGACTTTCTCCCGTCCGCAAGCTGAAAAAGAACCAATCCCTTATCGCGTTAGCAGTTCTCGCAATTTCAAAGCGCTGCATCCTAAAGTCAAACTGTCCCAACCTGCCAATATTGCCTCCTGCGTTACCTGTCACCCTGGTGCAGCAGCGTATAATTTCCGGCGCCTCGCCTCGGAATGGGAGAATGCTCCCTAACTAATGCGTTTGGTAATTAGCAACTGGCAATTGGTTATTGAGAACAAAGATAGAACAAGGGCATCACGCCAACTACAAACTAATTGGCGTGATGCCCGTACCGCTCGGTCTGAGTGGAAATGATACGATAATTAACAAGTCAAAAGGCAACTATGCTAGAAGCTAGTTAGGGGAGAAGCATTGCGGGCTAATATTTCTGCCTAAAAACTGCAAATTTTTTTAACGTAATGCTTCACCCTTAAAACAATTTTTCTTCTGGTTACATTCCAGTTTTTACAATTTTCTAGTCTCAGCAGCCCTATAGACCCTACAAGAAGTAATAAAGTAAAAAGTAAAAAGTAAAAAGAAAGAGAAAAAGCTAAAAAATTCTTTTTTTTACATTTTGCTTTTTGCTCTCGTTCCTCAGACGCACAGGGGCATCGCCCCTATGTCTGGGAATGCATTTGACACCACCTAGTCCCTAGTCCATAACTGTTATGTTGAAAAATTTACTGGGCGACCCCAACGCGCGCAAGCTAAAAAAATTCCAGCCTTATGTTGCAGATATTAACGTCCTGGAGGATGAGATCCGGGCGCTGTCTGACGAGCAGCTCAAGGGCAAGACAGCAGAATTTAAACAGCGGCTGGACAAAGCCACCAACGATAGAGAAATAGCGGAGATTTTGGATGATATCCTTCCAGAAGCCTTCGCCACAGTGCGGGAAGCGGGACGGCGAGTTTTGGGAATGCGCCACTTTGATGTCCAGTTGTTGGGTGGAATAATCCTGCACAAAGGACAAATTGCCGAGATGAAAACGGGTGAAGGAAAAACCCTTGTGGCAACTCTACCGTCATATCTAAATGCTCTCAAAGGCAGGGGAGTGCATGTTGTTACGGTTAACGATTACCTAGCAAGACGCGATGCCGAATGGATGGGTCAAGTGCATCGCTTCTTAGGCTTGAGCGTCGGACTGCTACAGCAAGGAATGGGGCCAAACGAGCGCAAGAAAAATTATGACTGCGATATAACCTACTGTACGAATAGCGAGTTAGGGTTTGACTATCTGCGCGACAACATGGCCACTTCGATGGACGAAGTGGTGCAACGGCCTTTTAATTACTGCATCATTGACGAGGTAGACTCGGTATTGATTGATGAAGCGCGGACGCCTCTAATTATCTCTGGACAGTTGGAGCGCCCAACAGAGAAGTATATGCAGGCGGCAGAGATAGCGCTTTCTCTGAAAGCTGAGGAACATTACGAGGTGGATGAAAAGGCTCGAAATGTTCTGATGACAGATGAGGGGTTTGCTTATGCAGAAGAGTTGCTTGGGGTGCGAGATTTATATAACCCAGAAGATCCTTGGGCGCATTATATTTTTAATGCGATTAAGGCTAAAGAATTGTTTGTTAAAGATGTAACGTATATCGTCCGCAATGATGAAGTGGTAATTGTGGATGAGTTTACAGGTCGGGTGCTACCCGGTCGTCGCTGGAGTGATGGTCTGCATCAGGCGATTGAAGCAAAAGAACACGTCGAAATCCAAAACGAGACGCAGACGCTAGCAACTATTACTTACCAAAATTTCTTTTTGCTGTATCCGAAGTTGGGAGGAATGACCGGGACGGCAAAGACGGAAGAGGTGGAACTCGAAAAGATATATAAGGTTGAGGTGACGGTCGCGCCGACGAATAAGCGCAGGGCGCGGGTAGATTTGCCGGATGTGGTTTACAAGACCGAGGCTGCAAAGTGGCAGGCGGTGGCGGAAGAGTGTGCCGAGATGCACGGTGTTGGGAGACCAGTCTTGGTGGGGACTACGAGTGTGGAAAAGTCGGAATTGTTGTCGAGGCTGTTGAGCGATCGCAACATTCCCCACAATTTGCTTAATGCTCGTCCGGAAAATGTAGAGCGCGAGTCAGAAATTGTCGCTCAGGCTGGTCGCAAAGGTGCGGTGACGATCGCGACAAACATGGCTGGTCGCGGTACGGATATTATTTTGGGCGGAAATGGAGACTACATGGCGCGGCTGAAAGTGCGCGAGTTTTTTATGCCCAAGATCGTTCAGCCAGAGGAGCAAGAAAGCCTGGTCAGCGTGAAGGTTCCAGACCGGGCACCAGCGCAGGGATTTGTTCCAGGCAAGAAAGGGAAAAGCTGGAGGGTGACGCCGGGAATTTTTCCGACGGAGTTACCTCGCGAGTTGGAACAACAACTGAAGGCGGTGGTAGATTTATCCGTGCAGCGTTGGGGTTTGCAGAGCTTGCCAGAATTGGAGGCAGAGGAGATATTAGCGATCGCTGCCGAAAATGCCCCGACGGATGACGAAACGATTCAAAACCTGCGGCAGGTACTCCGGGCAGTAAAGAGTAAATACGAAGAATTTACAGACAAAGAACATGAAGAAGTAGTAAGTCTTGGCGGGCTGCACGTCATCGGTACAGAGCGTCACGAGTCGCGACGTATTGACAACCAACTCCGGGGGCGTGCGGGACGGCAGGGAGACCCAGGTTCAACCAAGTTTTTCTTGAGTTTAGAAGATAACTTGTTGCGGATATTTGGGGGCGATCGCGTCAAGGGTTTGATGGAGATGTTCAAAGTCGAAGAAGATATGCCCATTGAATCCGGCATGCTCACCCGCTCCCTCGAAGGCGCACAGAAAAAGGTAGAAACCTACTACTACGACATCCGCAAACAGGTGTTTGAATATGACGAGGTGATGAACAACCAGCGTCGCGCAATTTACGCCGAACGGCGGCGGGTCCTCGAAGGTCAGGACTTGAAGGAGCAGGTAATTGCCTACGCGGAAAAGACGATGGATGACATCGTAGATGCCTACGTCAACCCAGACTTGCCACCCGAAGAGTGGGGATTGGACAAGGTGGTGGAGAAGGTGAAGGAATTTGTCGTGTTATTGGCAGATTTGGAGCCAGCCCACTTAGAGGATATGACAGTAGGGGAAATCAAAACCTTTTTGCACGAAGAGGTGCGTAAAGCCTACGACATCAAGGAAAATTTGGTCGATCAGATCAAGCCAGGTTTGATGCGACAAGCAGAGCGGTTCTTTATTTTGCAGCAAATTGACACGCTTTGGCGCGAACATTTGCAAGGGATGGATGGCCTGCGCGAGTCCGTCGGGCTGCGCGGCTACGGGCAAAAAGACCCGCTGATCGAGTATAAGCAGGAAGGTTATGAGATGTTTCTGGATATGATGACAGACATCCGCCGCAATGTGGTGTACTCGCTGTTCCAGTTCCAGCCACAGATGCAACCGCAAACTGTCTAAACCGCTTCGGAATAATGGTGAGTGTTGTGTTAAATTGCCCAACACTCACTATTCAACAATCTTCGAGTTGTAGGTTGGCATTAGCGCGAATCGAGCTAACAACAAACAACTTAAAACTCAAAAATCGATTTAATTTTGTTGACGCTGAGAAATTCCCGGTGTCGCAGAAGCATTAAGCCTTAAGTGGACTAAACTGTAACGCTTCTATTCGCTTTTCGTGGTAAGTAGCAACAAGCGAGTGATAAGGTGGCCATTTTCTAAATGGTAGAACTGAACTTCGCCTCCCCAAGACCGCAACACTCGTTGGCAGATCTTCAGGTGCAGACTTGGCGGCTCGAGAAGGGGTGAAGAAGGTAGAGCCTCGCGGATGTCTCCCCGTTGGAGAGCAGTGAGGAGGTTAAGGTCAATAAGTCCGTTGTCAGTAATTAACAGTTCTAATCGTGACTTACCGACTTGCTGACTTGCAGCCTCGGGAGTTCGGTTCTCCAGACACCATATATCAATCCGACCTCCGGGCTTAGTATTTGTGCAAGAAAATAACAGCAGTTCAAAGAAGACACATTCGAGTTTAAGGCGATCGCCATAAACGCTAAAATTGCCTGGATTATGAATTCTAGCTAGTTGTTGGCGTCCGGTCGTCAAACTCTCAACCAGACGCAGCGATCGCTTCAGCAAATTTGCCAAAGGCACGCTTTCGGCATTAGTCGCAAATGGGACATCATTTAGCAGCGGGCTGAGGGTAGCAAGGGTATTTTCCAACTGGTGCAGCAATTGTGACGAGCGCATACGTCGCAATGGTTGATCGTTGGTGGCAGAATTAGCCTCTCCTGGCGAGGGGCGCGTGCTGTGGGAGATATTAGTTGTTCTCATCTGCTCGCCTCCCTTGGTGCTTTGATCGCCTGCCAACTTACTCCCCTGCTGCCCTGGAACATCGCGATCCAGTTCCAGAAGACGACTTACACTAATAGCCACAGTCTGATGGAAAGCTTGCAAGCATCGATGTTTGAACCAGTTCAGCTCTTCGAGTGTCGAAACTTCGGCCACGCTCACCGAACTCAAATGCAGATAGTGGCGAAAGTGAGAGAACTGGCGCACCAAGGTTTCTAGAACTGGGAAGAGGTGGCGGGGCCATTTACGCCCAGCGCGATCAGCTAGTAATATCGCTGCTTTCAAGGGGTACTTATTTTGAGTTAACTGTGGAATTACCACTCCTAACTCATCACTTACTTCAGCGGGTATATCGACAGCGAAAACTACAATTTCACCAATGCCTGATGCCCTCTGCACCCACTCTCGCGTACTATTTGGTAGAGCTGCAAGCGGGCGGCAGATGGGAGAGCGGGTTTTTATTGCTTCTTGAATCAGAGCATCCCTGTCCGGGTGGATGGTGAGAGTACCGGGAAGGCGTAGAGAAGAATCTGTAACCACTTGGTTGACAGTAGCCTTTGATTCACCTGAAGTCCAGGTGAGGATGGCAACTTGGGGACAAGAAAGCAAAGAGGCCAAATATTCCATCCAGCCACGATCGAAACCTTGCGGCGATCGCGGCAGTGACAGGAGAGTATTTAAACCCTCCATAAGAGAAGAGTAGGCAATACTTTCGAGTTCTCCAGTCTCGCTGGCAGCCAAGCCGTGCAGGAGCATACCAATTTGTTTAGCAGCAACACTTACAAGCTTGCGATCGCTCACGCTCCAAGTTCGCGGCTGCGATAAACCAATAACCAACAGACCTATAGGCTGGACGTTACCGCAACGACATACTAAGAGCGATCGCACCCCTAAAGGTATCAGCAAACTACCCCACAAACTCTTAAAACGCTCATCGTCTTCCCAATCTTCTATCGCCACCAACTTATAAGCTGATTCCTCTAGCAGTCGGCGATGGTCGGCGCCAAGCGGTTCTGGGGGAGAAGCTACAGGACGGCGGTTGAGCGGTTGCTGCTGGTAAACAATATTAAATGCACCCTCCCTGTCTTCTTGGAGCAACAAAAAGCGTTCGGCACCCAACCGCTCAAGGAGGGCGATCGCGCACTCCTTCAGCGCCCCCTGAGCATTGTCGTTGTCGCTAATGGCAGCAGCAATTTCTTGCATTATCAGGTTGTCCCGTTCCATTTGCCCAATCGCCGTTTCCACATCCTCGCTTCCTGCCACCAATGCCACCATCCCGGCAGCAGCGCGGACGTAATTTTTCTCCGCCTCTTCCCAGATCCGGGCTTCATTCCCTTCCACAGCCAGAAACCCCACCAGTTCCTCTCGCACTGTTATAGGCGCTGCTAGCACAGACCTAGCCCGCAGCTTTGAGAGCAACCGCCCCGTACTCTCAGCCTTGAGGGGACTTCTGCCAGCGCCAATAGTAATTAGCCTACCTTCACAAAGAGCCTGGTAGAAGTCGTAGACTTCAAGCACTAGCAGTCCAGAGGCACTGTTTGAGTTTGCCAAACCCCTCACCATTTGCCGATTGCCTGCCCGATGCCAGAAATAGCGTCGCTCTGAGTTATACCAATAAATACTGGTGCGCGTGGGGGCTACAAATTTCTGAGTGGTCGTACACACCGCCTCCAGCCTTTGCTGCATGGTGGGTAGGTGCAGCATCTGGTCGAGGATCTCGAACATCGGCTGGTCTGGGCGCTTGGTCGAAGAGCGCTGCCAGTCTACTTCAATTTGATACAGTGCGGCTGCCAATCCCCCAAACAACACCGATAGTTGGGCTTTTTCCGCCGCACGGGGAGAAACGCCCCACAAGTGCGACCCAAGCAGGGCGACGCCAAAACAGCGGTCTTTGCAACGCAACGGGAACAGCAACGTGCCCTGAATGCCAAATTGTTGAGCTGCCCGACGCCATTCGCCAGCACGTACTTCTTCGCTTAAGTTCGGTATGCCAACTGGTCGCTGCTGGATCACTACTTGTTCGAGCAAGTCACCTGGATTTAGGAAAAACTTCTGCTTGAGAAAAGAGGTGTCGCCAGTGGGGGTGACACCTCCTTTGCCAAACAAACGGTGATCTAAGCGATCGTAAAGACCAATCCAAAGCAGGCGATATTGAAATTCTGCTTGGAGATAAGTTAGGGTCGTTTCGATGAGAACGTCGGCATTCTCCTCTTCCCGTAGGGTTTGAAGTACGCGCCCCAGGGCAACAATTTGTTTTTCTTCAGAAGGTAGTTGGTGCTCACCCATTTTATGAAATCGGCGGTTGAAGAGAGAGAGTGCTTAGACCCGAAGATAGCTTTATTATGTAGTTTGGGGAAAAACTAGGCAGAGTATTGGTTTGATAAACTAATCGCTGTCTAATTAACAGTATTTTTTTGCCCCAGGTTAGCTGCACAAAAGGGTGGACACAGGTTAAACATAAGCACAAGGCTTGAAAGATAATCTGCCCAACTAAACTCACCTATAACAGGGCACGCTTGGTGCGGCAAGCGAAACCATTGGTTTTTTGGTAGGTAAAAGTCAAAATTTTTGCCCCCTCACTTTATTGTCACCTGCTGACGCACGGGTAATCCCTTTTTAATATTGAATGTTTCTAGCTTTTTTGGCTTGGGGGTAGTGTTCTTTCGCTATCATCCCTAATCCCCAAAGAGGGTTCCTTGTTCAAGGGTTATTCATCCCTACAATAAACAAGGAACAATCAAAAACCACCAAATAACAATAAGCGTGGATATTTATCAACTTGGTATTCGTCCCTTACTGTTCTCTGGATTGAATGCCGATCCAGAATGGTTGCATCAACAGACTCTGCAAATTCTGGGCGCCCTTTCGCAGAAGCCTGCGAGTTACCCCCCTACTAGCTGGGTTCTAGCACAATTACAACAATCTTGCTGTTTAACAGATTCATCTCTGGAACAAACTCTGTGGGGGCTAAAATTCCCCAATCCACTTGGGTTAGCCGCAGGGTTTGATAAGGATGGCGTTGCTGCTAGCATTTGGCAGCGCTTGGGCTTTGGCTTTGCAGAACTCGGTACGGTGACATTCCAGCCACAACCAGGCAATTCTCGTCCTCGCTTGTTTCGCTTGCCAAGCGACAAAGCAGCCCTCAACCGGATGGGATTTAACAATCAAGGGGCAGTTGCGATGGCAGCAAGGTTGTTGGCGAATGGTGGAGAGCTACCAGAGGCGACCGACTCCGGACTAATTGGCATTAATCTGGGTAAATCTAAGATAACCCCAATAGAAGAAGCTGCTGCTGACTATTTAGGAAGTTTTCGACTTCTGAAGGATTTGGGAAACTATTTTGTGGTTAACGTTAGTTCACCCAATACTCCGGGGTTGCGTAGTCTCCAGTCTAGCGATCAGTTGAGTTTGATTTTAGACGCACTGCAACAGGAAAACACTTCACACAAGCCGCTTTTAGTTAAGATAGCGCCAGATTTAGAGTACAGCGCGATCGCGGACATCCTAGACCTAGCCAAAACATACCAGCTAGCAGGGATTATCGCTACCAACACTACTATCAGCCGCGATGGACTAAAAACTCAGGTGATTCCCCAAACTGGCAAACCTATAACCGAAGAAGCTGGCGGAATTAGCGGTGCGCCACTGAGAGATCGTTCCACTGAAGTAATTCGCTTTATATGGCGAGAAACCAAAGGTCAACTGCCCATTATTGGCGTTGGGGGTATTTTTACAGCTGAAGATGCTTGGGAGAAAATTACAGCAGGGGCTAGTTTGATTCAAGTCTACACGGGCTGGGTTTACGAAGGCCCCTGGATGGTGCGCCGCATTTTACAAGGCCTAGTACAAAAGTTAGAGGAACGGGGATTAAACTCTATTTCTGAGGCTGTCGGGAATGGGTAATTGGGGATATATGCGATGGGTGATTTGCTAAATGCTTAGCAATGACCGATGCCCAATGCCCAATAACCAATTACTAATGCCTAAAAGTCCTTCTCAAAAACCTCATCTCTCAGAACAATGTGGTGCTTGGAGTCTAAGATAATTATCCCTCGTTGCTGTAGACTACTCAGCAATCGCGTGATCGTCACCCTAGTAGTGCAGCAGGCATTAGCTAAGTCCTGATGAGTTAGGCGAATGTTCAGCCTCGTTCCTGCGGCGTGGGGTTCACCAATTTCCTGTTTCAGGAGCCGCAATAGATGTTGCAAACGGTCTCTAACTCGTCGATGCCCGGAAATAGCTAAAAGGGATTCTGTCTGTCGCAATCGCTGGTTAACTTGATTAAAAAGCATCTGCGTCAGAGCAGGGGAGGCTGTTATCTCTGCTTGGGAAACTGATGCTAGCTCGACATCAGAAAAGGCTATAGCTTGGAAGGTTTGTAGCTGTGTAAGACTGTGCCCGAAAGGCATCCCCGGCCCTGCCAGACCCACAAGCACTTCTTCACCATTGTCAGCAAGCGTACTCAGTTTCACCAGTCCCTGGCAGACTAGCCAAATACAATGGGGTTGCAGGGGTACTATCTCTCCCTTAGCATAAATATGGATTTGGCGATTCTGGCGCAAATCGTAGTTAATACTGTCTAGGGCCTGCTGCTTGCGCTTGCGATCGCTAATGTCGCGCACCAGCCAGCGCAGCGTCAGCGCCTTGCCTTTGGCATTGCAGCCAGCAGCTATTGTTACGGCTGCATAAAAAGCCTCGCCGTTTCGCGGCTCTAACCGCAATTCCCACTCCTGTGGCGATCGCTCTTGCTGCTGCCGTCGTGACATTTCGTAACGAAAGAGCTGGCGATCTTCTGGACTGACAAAGGTGATTGCTGGTTTGCCTACCAGAAACTTTTGCGACACGTTGAAAAGTCCCGCAGCGGCACGATTTCCCTCTAGTATTACCCCTTCGGGATCGGTCACGAGGTAGGCGTCGGGCGCGAACTCAAACAAATCCTTGTAGCGCTGACGTTCTGCTTCCAGCTCTTGACGGATAGCAATTAGTTCGTCATTCTGCGCCCGTAGCTCTTCTACAGCTACGTTCAGTTCTTCGGAGACAACGCCCAGCTCTTTGAAGGCTACTGGCAAAAGTTCTGGCGGTGGCTCTAACTCTGCGATCGCTCCTTTGTAGAGTTCGGCCAGACGATAGTTCATCCCCTCTATCTGTTGAAAAAATATGTCTGCGTTCACCTCAGCTCTCCAACTCTCGTACTAACTACTGAAGGATAGCTAACTTTCTATCTAATGCACGATAAATAAATTGTTAGATTTTGTAAACAGCGCCGTACAAATTATTACTACACCAACCTTTCCCACAAAAAAAATAATGCTCTTTTTGCGGGCGCTTTTAGGATAATTTTACAATTTTTCAGCCACGTCTTCCCCCTAATTGTATATTTGATTACTTCTTTTCTTAACACTCAACGCTCTTAAACTAACTAAGTCGTCTAGTGGTTGTTCAAGCTCGCGCTCAATACTACAAGGCTCCCACAAGACAGGGAGTTTTTTGGGCTTGGGGTGTTGGGGATACTTAAATTGTAAATTTTTCTTCCAAAGGCCTAAAAAGCTCTTGCTGCAAACAGCTTAGGAAAAATAGGGTTTGCCGCGATCGCCATTTGGTATGGAAATTTCATCTGTAGCTCACACTCTTGTATACGCGATCGCACATTGAGTTAACATTATGCCCATTCGTCAGGTAGAAGTTAAGGAAAACCGAAACAGTTATTCTTGCTTACTAAGGACAACAGCTCAATGGCAATCTCCTGTGGGAGCTTCTAAGCGGGAAGTAAAATAGCGATTACTGTCTATCGTTGTAATATATTCCGCCCCTGAAACTCCCATTTTATCTCTTAGCAGGTATTTATAAATTCGGCTGTTATCTCCAGTTAGTTTATTTTTATTTATTCGTGATATTTTAATATTGATAAACTCAATAGCGAGATAAAATTTATGCCAAAGTATCAGTTTCATGATGAAATAAGCCTAGCAGAAACAGCCGAAGAATTGGGTAAAAAAGCTATGTCGTTAGGGCTTATACCTAGCTTCGTAGTACGCTTTTTCCCAGATAGCAGGCAATTCTACATACCTAATGAAAATGAATCAGAGCCTCTTACACCAGAAGAAGCCTACCTACGTTTGAAAAAATTAGTTGAAGAAGCAGGCTAATAAGACTTTTAAATATTATAAATTATATGTTTTGTAAGGTAAGCATGAGAAAATAATAAAAATATTTATTGTTTATATTGGCTATCTAATTAAGCAGACCAAAAATTAAAGTTTTCTGGTTTTGGGCAGCGATCGCGCCTATATATTGGAGCCAGGGAAATTATACCAACAACACTCCTGAATATAATAAGATTAGCAGATTGCGGGAGTTGGATAAAACAACAGGTTTATGCCTTTATAAACCCCCAAGCCAAAAAATTAGAGCCACTCACTAGCTGAGTTGTAGAAGTTTAACAGATCGGCAAATAATGATTCAGCTCCTTGTCAATTTTTTAGAATTAGTCTTGTCCGTTTTTTATCGCAATCGTTTCTATCCACGATTTTATCTTCTTGAGACGATTTCGAGGGTTCCGTATTTTGCTTATTTGTCTGTTCTTCACCTTTATGAAAGTCTGGGTGCGTGGAAGCAAGCCGACTGGATTAAAGTTCACTTTGCTGAATCATGGAATGAGTTACATCATCTCCGAATTGTTGAAGCGCTTGGTGGCGGAAAACATTGGGGCGATCGCTTTATTGGTCGTATCGGCGTTTTGGGTTACTACTGGACTTTGGTTTTTGTCTACATGTTCTCTCCCCGCTCGGCTTACCACTTTAATCAATTAGTGGAAGAAAAGGCATATCACACCTATGATAAATTCCTAAACGAAAATGAGACCGAGCTTAAAACTCAGCCAGCGCCACAAATTGCGATTGATTACTACCGAGATGGCGATCTCTATATGTTTGATGACTTTCAAACTTCCCATTTGCTTTCGGAACGCCGCCCAAAGATTGAAAATCTTTACGATGTATTTGTTGCCATTAGAAATGACGAAATGGAACACCTCAAAACGATGATGACTTGCCAACGACTAGACGCGAAAGAAGTATTGAAGAGTCCCCACTCTCCTGAATTTCAACCCCCAGTCTAAGCAGCAGCTTGAATCATTTCTAGCAAGGTTACTTCCCAAACTAATCGCGGCTGGGCATAACTTAGCAGATATTGTCGCGCCTTCTCCAGCAGGGTACAAACGCGAGGCTGCCTTGTCTGTTGCCACCAAGAATACTGCAAATAATCAACTAACCACAGTTGGGCTTCTGTATCTAAACTCTTATCGATCTTGCGGGCAAGTTCTAGGGCGTTACGGGGAGATTTATTCACCTGAATTAGTTCGCCAAGTAACTCAGGGGGAATTGCCTGGAGTTGCTGCATTGATGCGATCGCTTCTCCCGGACTACCAGCGGCGATCGCTAACACTTCTTTGTGCGACAAAATATCTTCAAAACCGTTTTGCTGCAATACTTGCGCCATTGCCTTTAGAGTCAGCCGATAAAAAGGAATCCGCGCTACACGCGATACCAAAGTTGGTAACAACGAAGACTCCGAAGGTGCTATCAATATCAGCGTTGCCTGTCCCGGTTCCTCTAGCGTCTTCAGCAAGCCATTCGCCGCCGCCTCTGCCATTGCCTCCGCCTGCTCTATCACCACAATAGAGCGCGATGCTTCTAGGGGTGGACGACTGAGAAACTGAGCAATTTCTCGGATTTGCTCTAAGCGAATTTGAGGGGGAGCCTTGCGCTTTACTCCAGCCGCCGCCGCCTCTGTGGCGGACAACCGCTGACCGTTGTGGAGATAAGTAGGCTCCACCCACAACACATCGGGATGGTTGCGTTTATGCAGTTTGGTTTGTACCGATGCAACTTTACCATCTGGTATATCTTGACAAAACAGAAATTCAATAAAACATCGGGCGGCGAGACTTCTTCCCACGCCATCGGCTCCGGCAAAAAGATAAGCTGGAGCAATACGTTTTTGTGCCACAGCAGCAGTCAATAACTCGATGGCGTGATGTTGCTCTACAAGTGGTTCAAAAAAATTCATATGAAGGGAAGTCAAATAAAAAATCGCCCCCAAATCCTGCTTTAGTTTTGCTTGCTCGAATCTGGGAAGCTTGCACGTAACAAGAATAATGTCAAAAAAATTTTAATTGTTAATTTGTTCGTGCCATTGGGTCAAATGATTGTGCAAAATTTGCTGAATCTGCTGTTGCACTATGGCTTCACTGGGGCTAGCATTTACCCGCACAATCCGCTCTGGTTGAGCTGTAGCTAACTCGCGATAACCCTGGCTAACTCGACGATGGAAATCTAAATGGGCTTGCTCCATGCGGTCAGCCTTTCCCCTAGCTTTTGCCCGCGATAAACCTATCTCTACATCGACATCTAGCCAGATAGTCAGGTCACTTTCGAGTCCACCAGTGGCAATTTGGTTTAGCTGTTGGATGAGTGAGAGGCTAAGACCGCGACCATAGCCCTGGTAAGCTATGGTTGAGTATGTGTAGCGATCGCACAACACAATGCCTCCTTTAGCCAGAGTCGGCTTCAGAACTTGCTCGACGTGCTGTGCGCGGTCAGCAGCATACAACAATAGTTCTGCCCGTTCAAACATCGGTTGCCCCCGTTCTTCTAGCAACAACTGGCGCAACCCCACACCTAACTCTGTACCACCAGGCTCCCGCGTGACGACAATTGATACATCAGGCTGAATTTCTGTCATCCTTGCCAAGAGCCAGTCGCGCGATCGCTGTATTTGAGTGGTTTTGCCGCAGCCTTCCACCCCCTCAAACACAATCAACTTGCCCTGCATTACTCAATCCTTATCGCTGGCGCTGTGATATAACTTCCCGTTTATATCACAACTAGCCAAATATTTTTCAACTACTTTCCCGGTTCGCGTTGAACTGTAGTTCCCAATCTCGCCTAAATCTTGAACCGCGTACAATAAACCGGAACCACCTAACTTTTATCCGGAGGAGCGGGTAAGATGCTAGAAGCTGATAAAAGCGAAGTAATTGCTACACGCCTTTACAGAGATACATTGTATCATAACCCTCAACTAATGTTCGATATGATTAGAGGGTCTAGCGTTCTCACGTCCGGGGTTTTTTATGGCTCGCTATACTTGTTCATTTATCATTGCCGTTCCCATCGATCATCTCCAACAGTTGTTAATCGATGTTTTGGAGTCCTGCCGTCTTGATATTATCTACAACACTGGGGACTACTTGATGGCGCGTGAAACACCGGGTCAAGTTTCGTTTGGCAAACTGGTTACTGTGGAAGTGCTAATTGATAAATCGACCGCCACAGAGCGAGAAGTGCGGTGTAATTTAGTGATTAAGAACGAGGAGTTGCCCCTCCAAGTTGATAATCACTGCCACCAAATGTTTTATACAGTACACCAGGCGATATCAGAAAATCGCCATTGGCAACTTGTCGAGAGTGTAGCCGGATAATTTCCCTTTTTTAAAAATTGCGGCGGATGAGGCTCAATCTTTAATAATTCCATTCTTCTGGGTCGCCAATCATACCTGGACTAATTAGGGTAATGTCAAACTCATCGGGTGGCCCAGTAGGAATGACTTCTCGTTTTAAAACGTAATATATGGCACGCACCTGCGGGCCAAATACAATTTCGTCCTCATCTTGAAGGTCGTGGGCTGGGAGTTTGCGACCATTAATCAGCAGCCCATTAGCACTGGGCTTACCTTTGATATCGCCATCAACAATGCGGTAATAGTAGCTGCCATCCGCACGATCTCGTCGCACCAAAGTCGCATGCTGACGGGATACAAACTGTGAGGACAGTTTAATAGTACAGTTCTGATCTCTGCCGATAGAATAGACGGGGCTATCTAAGGTAATTTCCTTACGTCCCTTATCGTCTTCAAGAATCAACAAATGGTTGTGATGCTGTTGTGGAGGCATTGAAAAATACTGATAGGAAAAACGCCTGGTTTTGAACTCGCGCTAGCTTCTTTTTCAACCAACGGACTTCAACTCCCTCACTTGCCCCTGATTAGAAATCCTCAACTGACGCTGACCAATTATGAATAATCATTGATGGCAGGCGGATCAGTCGAAAGAACTGACTTCATTAGCCCAAAACCCATTTTGAGGATGGGTAACGCATAGGTTGCTCCCGCTCATGGGGGGTTAGGGGTTCTTACCATCCTATTGTGGCACAGGTCGATGCAAACGTTGATCGGCAAAGACAGTGTTAAAAAAGGGGCAGGGGAGCTGAGAAGTAGATATAGAGGGGGAGAATTACCCCCATTCCCAATTAGCTATTACCAAGTTTGAAAAACTTCGCTCTGCGGAGTAAGAGCGAGTTAGTAACAACACTAACAGAGCTGAAGGCCATTAGCGCACCAGCGGCAGCGGGGCTGAGGACAATCCCAGTTGTAGGCAGGAGGATACCAGCAGCAACGGGAATACCAAGTACATTGTAGGCAAAAGCCCAAAACAAATTCTGGCGAATTTTGTTAAAAGTCGCACGAGATAGCTCAATTGCGGCGACGACATCTAGCAGACGTTCCTGCATTAGCACAATCCCTGCTGTTTCAATGGCGACATCTGTTCCAGCGTGGAGAGCAATGCCGACATCCGCTTGCGCTAGTGCGGGTGCATCGTTGATGCCATCGCCAACCATAGCTACTCGCTGCCCTTTGGCTTGCAATTGAGCAATAACGGCTGCTTTACCAGCAGGGGGGACGCCAGCTATCACGTCTTGGGGGTTGATGCCTAACTGTCGGGCGTTGATCAGCGCCGACGAGGGGCGATCGCCACTCAGCAGCATTACCCGCAATCCTCGCGTGCGTAAGCGTTTTAACGTTACTGCTGCATCGGGTCTGATCTCATCCTTCACGGCAATCAGCCCCAATAAAGTATCGTTTTGGGCGACATAAACGACTGTCTTACCCATCATAGCCAGAGTTTGGGCTAGTTCTTCTTGCTGAGAACTGATGCTTACTTGTTGTTGGGTTAACCATTCTGCATTACCCAGCAGCAGGCGTTTGTCTTCTAAATTTGCAGAAACGCCGAATCCCGCTTCTGTCTGGAAATCAGTCGCGACTGGGATAGATAACTCTTGGCGTTGTGCTTCTTGGCAAATTGCTTCAGCTAGGGGATGAATAGAGCCACTTTCCACCGCCGCCGCCATTTGCAAAAGCTCCATAGGGGAAATATCTGCCAGCGTCCGACAATCTGTAACTGTAGGATGACCGGTTGTAAGCGTACCAGTCTTATCAAAAACTATAGTATCGAGCTGGTGTACCCGTTCTAGAACGTCGCCGCCTTTGATCAACAGTCCGCGTTCCGCCCCCATGCTAGTTCCCACCAGAATAGCAGTCGGCGTCGCCAAACCCAGGGCGCAGGGACAGGCGATAACCAAGACAGCGATCGCTAGCTTCAAACTCAATAGCAACGGCGATAGGTGATGATGGTTCATTGTTGATGGTTCGTGGTTCATTGCCATAAACGATGAACCGCTGACCATGACTTGCGGCCATAAATGAGTGCCGACAAAGTACCAAAATAGGAAAGTTAAAGCCGCAGTTGCTAAGACACCATAGGTGAAATAGCCAGCGACGGTATCTGCTAGATGCTGTACGGGGGCTTTGCGGGTTTGGGCGGACTCCACAAGTGCGACAATTTGGGCTAGCGTCGTATCCGAACCCGTGCGCGTTGCTTGGATGGCGATCGCCCCCGACTTGTTCAGCGTGCCTGCTGTAACGATATCGCCCGGTTTCTTAGCGACAGGCAGGGGTTCGCCCGTCAGCATTGATTCATCTACAGTCGTCGTACCGTCGCATACTTGCCCATCTACAGGTATTTTTTCCCCTGGCAATACCCGCAGCCATTCTCCTACACGCACTTGTTCGACGGGAATCTCAATCCCTGAACCCAAGGATGCGGGGGAAGTTAAGCGAGCAACTGTTGGTTGAAGGGCGAGCAATGAATGAAAGGATGCCATTGCGCGGCTTCTGGCGCGTTGCTCTAAGGTGCGACCCAGGAGGATAAAGCCCAAAAGCATAACTGGCTCATCAAAGAAGCACTCCCAACCTAGCTGGGGGAATAGGAGGGCGACGCAGCTAGTGGTGTAGGCGGTTGTGGTTCCCAACGCTACGAGGGTGTTCATGTTGGGAGCTTTGCGCCACAAACCTTTGGCGCCATCGACCAATATTTCGCGTCCTGGCGCCATGAGTGCGAGGGTTGCGAGTGCCCAGTGGAACCAAATGTTGGTGAGGAGGAAGAAGTGGCGATCTAGATGACCGATGAGGGAAAGGATGATGAGGACGGCTGCGATCGCCAATCTCTGAAACTGCTGCTGGCTTTCTTGCTGCTGTCGTTCTGCGGGGCTTTCTTTTTCGCCAAACTTCGCGCCTGCGACCTGCCGGGACTGAGTGGGGAAACCAGCATCAGTCAATTTTTTGGACAAATCATCAGGGTCAACCGCACCAGCACTAGACTCGACGACAGCTACTTCCGTGACCAGATTGACACAAGCTGAAATCACGCCTGGATGCTGGGTTAGCTGCTTTTCGACTACCTTCACGCATCCCGCGCATCTCATACCCCCGACATCAAGGGTAAATTTCTCTAGGGGCGGGGTTGGGATAGCGGTAGCCAGCCTGCTGCGCGTATCCGCGCTACTCGCTTTTTCTGGGCTAAGTTGCATAATGGGAACTGACTGCGACACAATACTTTTTTGTTTTTCTTTGTTCGTGGCGCATCTATCTTTTGGGTTAATTGCGAATAAGAATTAACCACGAACGGGGAAACATAAAGAAGAGACGCGAGATCGTGCTGCACTTCGGGCCGCTGACGCTAACGTGTCTCTTCTTTGAGCGTAGGCGAAATTACGCAAAGCAGATCCAAAATTATGAACTTTTCTTAAGCCGCCGTTCACTTAGAGCCACTACCTAAGATAAACAGACTGAGGAGAGTGCCGCTATTCCAGAGAGAGTGGAGGAGCATGGGAGCGAGGAGATTGCGCGATCGCGTGTAAACGATTCCTAACACAGCGCCCAAAGTAGCCAAAGGCAAAACTTCCGAGAGGCTGAGGTGAGCGATCGCAAACAGCAAACTAGAAGCAGCGATCGCCCCCCAAACAGGGAAGTAACGAGTCAGCGAAGGTAACAAAAACCCTCGAAATATAATCTCCTCAAACAGCGGTGCAGCAATTGATGCCGTAAAGAAAAATATCCCCAGCGCCACCCCATCCTTACCCTCAAGAACAATAGGAAGAATCGGATTGCTGCCCCCCTGTCCTTGCCACAGTTTTTGGTTAATTAGCGACACCACAATTACCAAAGGCAGCGCCACAAAATACCCCCCAACACCCCAAAAAATCCAGGTTGGTTTCCATTTAAATTGAAACCAACCTTCTGGCAGCGGCAAGAAAGATTTTATCGACAGATACAGAACAAGCAAGCTACCAAAAGCCATTAACATATAGCTTGCCAGAACATAGTAAGCTTTTTCCCTCACATCAAAACCAGCAGGATTTAGAGGTAATAAGCTAAACACCAACGGCAGCACAAATTGACCGACAAAGAAAAAGCCGACAATTAGAACCTGCCAGGTAGTTTCGGCGTCCCAAGGCGTCGTCCAAGGCAATTGTGCATTTTGGGCAAGGAGCGATTCCTTGCGTTGAATTAGCAGTTGACCCAGCAATACAATCAGCAGCAACACGCCCATAAAGAAGCCAAAACCAGGGATTCCAGCCACAATTGCTAATTTAATTAGCGCTTGTTCGGCTATTTCTTGTTCGGCAACTTGTATATTGGCTAATGCTTCCGTTTTTTCCTGCACTTCGTAAAGTTTGGATAAGGAAACATAGCGAAACCATCCATCTAAATTTTTTTCAATCTGCTCCTGTGCATTCATCACCAAAACTGGTGGATTTTGCCAAAGTCTTATTAAAACATCAGCAGTTTCAGTTATCGCCTTGTGGTGTGGGTTATTGTTAGAACCGTTAATTAACTCTGTCCAGGTCTTAATAGCAGTCTCAGTTTGTCCTTGGTGAATCTGTAGAATTCCCAGGCGCAAGTTTAATTCCTCAATCAACCCTTCTAACTGATAGAGCGATTTTTGTAATTCTTGCCGCCCTTCTGGTTGGCGGGGAGAGTCAGCAGCCACTGCTGGGGGAATTAGAACCTTAGCTGCGATCTGCTCTAAAGTATTTCGATCCGTCTTGAGGACTTCTTCATACTGATTTTGGGCAGTTTTGACTGGTTCGACACCAAGGAAGGTGTCGCGGGCAGTTGTAAAATTGGAGCCGCCAGCCTTATCGCCCTTCCACTCTGTAGCATGAAGCAGCAGATTAGTTTGATATAACTCTAGGCGGCTCTGGATCTGAGGTTCACCCCAGCTACTTATTAACGAAAGGGTAATTTTGGCGATCGCCAAAATTGTCAGCAAAATTAAAATTAACCGCTTAATGGTCATTCATCCCCCTAACTGTCCTGCATGTCAACACACCGTCTGAGGAATATCTTAGAGCGGTGGCCTGTACGGGATAAAATTTTACAGGCCCTTTTTGCTGTTGATTATTCCCGCATAACCAAAGCGTAGCCCTTGCCTCGGAAACTTTGCCCAGTCGTTTTAGAGAGGATTTCACCCTGAGTACCCGCGTTGTTTTAGTCCGTCACGGACAAAGTAGCTATAACATCCAGCAGAGAATACAAGGCCATTGCGATAATTCTGTATTGACAGAAAAAGGTCTTGCTGATGCTCTCAAGGTTGGCGCTGCCTTGAGCAATCTAAAGTTTAATGCTGTCTACAGCAGTCCCCTGCAACGAGCCAAACACACAGCAGAGGCAATTGTATCCTGTTTGCCTAACAGCCCCAAACCACAACCATCAGCAAATCTGATGGAAATCAATTTGCCGCTTTGGCAGGAGATGCTGCGTTCTGAGGTGAAAGAGAAGTTTGCCGAAGACTACCGCATCTGGAAGGCTCGTCCCCACGAACTATTGATGCTGATAAAGACGGAGACTGGTTCAAGCGAACACTTTCCAGTCTTAGCTCTATGCGAACAGGCGCGGGAGTTTTGGCAAGAATTGCTTGAGCGTCATCCAGGGGAAACCATTCTGATAGTGGCGCATAACGGCATTAACCGCGCTTTAATCAGTACGGCGCTTGGGATTCCCCCTGCGAGATATCATTCCGTCCAGCAGTCTAACTGCGGCATCAGCGTGCTAAATTTTGCTGGTGGCTGGGGACAACCAGTGCAGTTAGAGTCGCTGAATATGACCACTCACGTAGGAGAGGTTCTGCCAAAGCCGCGAGAAGGTCATCGCGGAGCAAGGTTATTATTGGTGCGTCACGGGGAAACAGAGTGGAATCGCCAGACGCGGTTTCAGGGACAAATTGATGTGCCACTTAACGACAACGGTCGCGCACAATCTGAGAAGGCGGCTGAATTTCTTAAGGATGTGCCTATTGATTTTGCTGTTAGCAGTCCCATGCTGCGTCCCAAGGAAACGGGCGAGATTATTTTGAAGTATCACCCGAACGTAAAACTGGAAACCCACGTAGATCTGAGCGAAATTAGACACGGGTTGTGGGAAGGAAAATTAGAATCTGAGATCGAGCAGATGTTTCCTGGTGAATTGCAACGGTGGAGAGAAACTCCAGAGGTTGTGCAAATGCCAGAGGGAGAGAATTTGCAGCAGGTATGGGATAGAGCGATCGCGGCTTGGCAATCGATTGTAGCCTCTGCTGGCTCCCAAAACGGTTTAGTTGTTGCTCACGACGCTACTAACAAAGTCCTGCTTTGCCACATACTAGGTTTGGGCTTGTCAGATTTCTGGAAAATCAAGCAGGGTAATTGTGCCGTAACCGCAATTGACTATCCCGAAGGCCCAGATGGTGCGCCCGTTTTGCAAGCGATGAACATCACCAGCCATCTGGGGGGAGGCGTCCTTGATAAAACCGCCGCTGGTGCTTTGTAAAGGCAAAAGTAAAAAGTCAAAAGGCAAAAGTAACAAAAAATTTCTTTTGCCTCTCGCCTCTCGCCTCTCGCCTTTTTTATGAGTGAATTGCTTCAACAAGTACGGGTGCTAGACCCAGTTTCTGGAACTGACCAGATTGCTGATGTTTTGATTGCAGATGGTGTAATTGAGGCGGTTCGGGAAAAAATTTCCAGTTTGCCAGAAAACACCTCTGTTCGCGATTGTCGTGGATTCGTTCTGGGGCCAGGTCTGGTGGATTTATACAGCCACTCTGGGGAACCTGGCTTTGAAGAACGGGAAACGCTGGCGTCGTTGATGCAAGCTGCGGCTGCTGGTGGATTTACGCGGCTGGCAGTTTTGCCGGATACGACACCACCCTTGGATAACCCTGGTGGTTTGGCATTTTTGCAATCCAAAATCTCATTCCCAGGCAGAGAATGGGAACGAGCAAAATCTAAAATCCAATTTTGGGGTGCCCTGACTGCTGGTGTTGAAGGGCAGCAGATGACGGAATTGGCCAGCTTGGCTGCGGCTGGGGTGGTGGGCTTTGCAGATGGTAAGCCTTTGGGAAATCTGGGGCTGTTACGACGGTTGTTGGAATACCTCCAGCCTTTGGGGAAGCCGATAGCTGTTTGCCTTGGCGATCGCCGTCTGGCTGGTAACGGAGTTATGCGCGAAGGTGCTAACTCGATTCGCTTGGGTTTGCCGGGAAATCCTGCTTCTTCAGAAACTTCTGCTCTAGCTGCTTTGTTGGAAGTGGTGGCATCTACAGCTACGCCCGTACATATTATGCGCGTTTCCACTGCTCGCAGCGTTGAACTAATTCGCGAGGCCAAGGCGCGGGGTTTGCCCGTAACGGCAAGTACAACGTGGATGCATTTGTTGCTTGATACAGCAGCGATAGGCAGCTACGATACAGGGTTGCGATTAGATCCACCACTGGGGAACCCAACCGACCGGGAGGCGCTGGTACGCGGCGTGAGAGAGCAAGTCTTAGATGCGATCGCTATCGATCATACGCCCTACACCTACGAAGAAAAAACTGTTGCCTTTGCCGAAGCTCCCCCTGGTGCGATTGGGTTAGAGCTAGCCTTACCGCTACTCTGGCACGATTTAGTAGAAAGCGGCGGCTGGTCAGCCTTAGAACTGTGGCGATCTTTAAGTACCCAGCCTGCTTTTTGTCTGGGACAGAACCCAGCCAGTATTAGTGAGGGGGGGCAAGCTGAACTCACCCTCTTTGACCCCCAGAAAAGTTGGAAAGTTGAGCAACAAACTCTAAGCTCTCTATCAACTAACACCCCCTGGTTGGGACAACACTTAGCTGGTCGTGTTGTAAAAACTTGGGTCTGTTAGTGGGGATTCGGAGTCCGGAGTCCGGACTTTGAATCCCTACTTCGCGGTCTCATACGGCGGCTGTTCATCCAGTTTTCCCATATGATTTAGAGGCCAGAAGCGTACCATTGCCCTACCAATGATCTTCTCGCGGGGGACAATGCCCCAGCAGCGGCTATCGTAGCTATTTTTGCGGTTATCGCCCAGCACTAGGTAAGAACCAGCTGGCACGGTGACTTTTTTCGACAGGTACGACTGCTGTAGGCTTGGGCAAACATTTACGAGCGTTAGCGGTTTAGGCTGAGCGGGATCGTCAGGACGATCGGGATCGCGAACATAATTTTCCGTCAGCGGTTTGTCATTAATATAAACCTTTCCCTCTTTAAGTTCTACCTTGTCCCCAGGTAGACCAACCACGCGCTTTATAAAGGCATCGTGGAAATTTTGCTTCTCTAGCGCTGCGGTGGGCGCAAATACCACAATATCTCCCCGTTTGGGGTCTTTGAACTTATAGCTCACCTTGTCTACAATCAGGCGGTCATTAATTTGCAGCGTTGGCAGCATTGAGCCAGAGGGGATATAACGCGCTTCCGCCACAAAGGTGCGAATCCCCAGCGCTAAAAATAGGCTGAGTATGATTGTCTTTGGCCCCTCTACCCACCAAGGGCTTTCATCGGGTTGTTGAGGCTTCTTTTCAGGTTCTTGATTCTGCACGTCAGTCATAAGCGGTTAAAGAGAAGTTGAGCTTTCGAGAAACGGATAACTAATTTACAAAGTTCTGAAACTGCTACGCATTATTTGCTAGCTTGGTACGGATATCCATTGGCTACTACTAAATTTTGACTAATTTTTGTTGCTATGTCTTCTGCCCCATGCATTTTAATTCGCGGCGCTCGGATTCTGCTACCCGGTGGAGAGTTTCTGGTAGGAGATGTGCTGACTGAGGGCAGAGAAATTGTCCAAGTCGCACCAGAAATCCCGGCGAGTGACACTTGTAAGGAGATAGACGCCGCTGGTTTAACTTTGTTGCCTGGAGCGATTGACCCGCAAGTACACTTCAGGGAACCAGGGCTGGAACATAAGGAAGATTTGTTCACTGCGAGTTGTGCCTGTGCTAAAGGCGGGGTGACTTCGTTCCTGGAGATGCCTAATACTCGCCCCCTTACGACTACGCAAGCTGCTTTAGATGACAAGCTGCTACGAGCGTCCCAAAAGTGCTTGGTTAATTATGGCTTTTTTATTGGGGCTACGCCAGAGAATCTACCCGATCTTCTAGAGGCAAACCCGACGTGTGGCATCAAAATCTTTATGGGTTCGATGCACGGTCAGCTATTAGTGGATGCAGATTCAGCACTGGAGGCTATTTTTTCAAAGGGTCGCCGCTTAATCGCCGTCCACGCTGAAGACCAAGCTAGAATTACCCAGCGTCGAGAGGAGTTTGCTGGCATTCACGATGTTGCTGTTCACTCGCAAATTCAGGATAACCAAGCTGCACTTAATGCTACCCAACTGGCGCTAAAACTCTCTAAAAAATATCAGCGTCGCTTGCATATTCTTCATATGTCTACTGGTGAAGAAGCTGAATTTCTCCGGGTGGATAAACCGAGTTGGGTTACTGCTGAGGTGACGCCGCAACACTTGCTTCTCAATACGAGTGCTTATGAGAAGATTGGCACTTTGGCGCAAATGAATCCGCCACTGCGATCGCCCCGCGATAATGAAGTCCTCTGGCAAGCTCTTCTCGATGGTGTTATTGATTTTATCGCTACAGATCACGCTCCTCATACTTTAGAAGAAAAAGCCCAACAATACCCCAATTCTCCTTCTGGTATGCCCGGAGTTGAGACTTCTCTGCCTTTAATGTTAACTCAAGCTATGCACGGTCGCTGTACTGTTGCTCAAGTTTCTAATTGGATGTCTGCGGCTGTGGCTAAGGCGTATGCTATTCCTAAAAAGGGCGCGATCGCTCCCGGCTACGATGCCGATTTAGTCTTGGTCGATTTAAACAATTATCGACCCGTCCTGCGCGAAGAAGTTTTAACAAAATGCGGCTGGAATCCCTTTGAGGGCTGGGATTTGACTGGATGGCCTGTTATTACCATTGTCGGCGGTCAAGTTGTTTATGAAAGAGGTAAACTCTACACCGAAGTAAGAGGTGAAGCTCTTACTTTCGAGCCTAATAATTGAGCGTAAATCAGGCAAAATTAATTCTATTTTTGCCTGATTTTTATTTGAAAATCCCCTTGACAAGTTGGGGTAATTATTGTTTAATAGTAATGTGATTGACAGGGTAGGCATGATGCCTACCCTGTTGCTTTTTTTAGGTTAAAATTTTGGATGAATTTTGACAAACGATTAAAGTTAGGTTAATCGTTTGTGCCTACCCTCAAGGGAGAGGAAAATTTTTAGTTAATCCAAAATCTAAAATTGTCTTGCTTCGTAGCAGCGGATAAACAATACCCCAAACTACAAGTAGCCTGGGGTGAATCGAAAATTTAAAATCGAAAATTTAAAAGTGATTGACCGACAGAAATTAGATTAGCCAGACGGCCATTATCTGAGTATGTGAGTTGGACTTGCAAATAACTATCTGGCTTGTACGGCAATCTTTCTGGCCACTCGATGGCGACAATTCCTGGCATGACTTCGACACCTTCCCAGTAGTTTTCTAACTGTAACGCCTGGGCTTCTTGTGGTTCCAAGCGATATAAATCGAGGTGATATAGAGGGATGCGTCCTTCTAAATACTCGTTAATTAAAGTGAATGTGGGACTAACAATTGGATCTAATATTCCCAAACCTTCGCCAATACCGCCAACCAGAGTAGTTTTACCCGCGCCTAAGTCCCCTTCTAATAAAATTACACTACCAGCAGGGAGCGATCGCCCTAGAGAAATACCGAGCGATCGCGTCGAAGAGTCATCTGGCAGAAAAATTAACTCGCGTTCATGTTTCATAGTTTATAGTTCATTGCGATGAACAATAAACAATCATCCGACAAAGGACAGGTTAAAAATCTGTTGCTTGTGCGCGATTGTACCAGCGCAGCAACACGCCTGCGAGACGCTGGGGATTGTGGCGCACGTAACCTGTTTCCTCATCTTCGTCCATAACATTAGTTAAAACAATCCGACGTCCCAACTTAGCGACAGATTCTCTGTCTAAATACACCGGATGGGAATTTTCCTGAGCATAGCGTATCAGAGCATGAGCGGAGGGCACTTTCCGCTGTACTAGGACTGCATTAAACAGTGGTTCTCCGCAGGCGGCGTCAATAGCGCGGATATGGTCTGAGACGCTGTAGCCTTGGGTTTCTCCCGGCTGAGTCATAATGTTGCAGACATAGATGCGGGGGACTTCCTTAGCAGCGATCGCAGTAGCAATTTCCGGTACTAAGAGATTGGGGATTACACTCGTGTAGAGGCTACCGGGGCCAATAACAATGTAATCTGCTTCCGCGATCGCCTTAAGCGCAGCAGGTAGCGCGGGCGGATTTGCCGGAATGCAGCCAATTTTAACAATACTGCCGCCTGCTTCGGTAATGCTAGACTCTCCCTCAATGCGCCGCCCGTCGGATAATTCTGCTACTAGGCGGACATCGCTGAGAGTTGCGGGTAGCACCCGTCCGCGCACGGCTAAAACTTGCGAAGAAGCAGCGATCGCTTGTTCCAAATCTCCGGTAATTTCGCTCATCGCTGTCAGGAACAGATTGCCAAAACTGTGACCGACAAGACCATCACCAGCACTAAAACGGTATTGAAACAACTCGGTTAATAACTTTTCCTCATCTGCTAGCGCCGCCAGACAGTTGCGAATATCCCCCGGTGGGAGGACTCCAATTTCTCGCCGCAGACGGCCAGAAGAGCCACCATCATCAGCTACGGTGACAATCGCAGTAATATTGGCGCTGTACTCTTTCAATCCTCTTAGTAAAGTAGAAAGTCCAGTACCGCCGCCAATTACCACAATTTTTGGCCCTCGACCCAAGCGGCGATGAGCTAGCAGCACGTCAACGAGTTGTTCATCTCCTTCGGGCTTTAATACAGAGGTAATCGAGCCAAGACTGCGGGTTTGTCCCCAAAAAATCAAGAACAGACCGCAGGAGATCGCTAGGGGACCCGACACATAGCTGGGAATGATAGTTGAGATCGCCCCCAGCACATCCCCAACGAACTGTATCAGTAAAAAAATCGGGGTTAGCTTCACCCAAATTGCCAACCCCAGGCTTGTTAGCACTACGCCTGCTGCACTTATAAGCAACCAGCGTTTCACCAACAGTCCGGGAGCCAACCACTTGTACCAATGGTTGACTCGCGCATTGGTTTTAGGGCTAGGAACCCTAGTTATGCGCGAATCGTGTTGGAGAGTGCGTAAGGCTTGTTTGAAGATTCCGATTGACATTGCCGATTCCTGGGGAACAACAAGGCTTGAGAGGACTTTAACGCTAGTGGCAGAACTACTCAAGTTCTATAGGCGATTTGACTGGTACTGGTTTGTTAAGGTTGCGAACAGAGGGTTTAACCAAAGCCGCTTCGAGCAACAGGATACCTTCTCTGAGTGCCAATAGAATGTGATATAGGAAACCAGTAAATTGCCACCCAGCTTTTTAAACCTCAGCTTATGATACGTTTGGTTAGCTGCCAAACCAGGAATCAGGGCGTTATGACAAAGGAGAAATTTCCCGCATCAGGTTCGTGGCGCAGGCTTCTAGCCTGATACACAGATGCACTATAAGCCCTCTCCAGGTCAACTTTCTAAAGGTGGATTTAGATTGGATGTTTCTTTTGAGAGGCGATCGCGGCGCAAAATTTTTTCTGCTTTTGTTAACTTATTCAATCTAAAATCCACGTATCGTATGGCGATTGTCTCCCCCGAACTAGGCTAGATGGAAAAACGAATTTTAGGATTAGACCCAGGACTAGCTAGATTAGGATTTGGTGCAATTGTGTGCGAGACGGCTTCTAGCGTTACTAAAACTGCTAATAGCCTGAATATCGGCGTAAAAATAGCGCCGCAAGTCGTAAAGTTGCTGGATTTTGGCGTGATTGAGACGCAAGCTAAGACAGAAATGGGACAGCGACTCCGCACAATTTACGAAGATTTGCACGAATTAATGGGGTTAGTGCAACCCGATTTGGTGGCGATCGAGAAATTGTTTTTTTACCGGATGGCAAACACGATTTTAGTAGCCCAAGCGCGGGGTGTACTGATGTTGGTACTGGCGCAAGTGGGCGTCCCGGTTGTTGAATTTACCCCGGCGCAGATTAAGCAGGCGCTTACAGGAATGGGAAATGCAGATAAGTACGAAGTGCAAGAGGCTGTAGCGCGGGAATTGGAATTGGATAGAATTCCCAAGCCAGACGATGCGGCGGATGCGTTAGCAGTGGCGCTAACAGCGTGGTTTCAGGAATAGCGATGAGCCAACAGCGCGATCGCTCCACTAACTTGCATTAATTTTTTTTTGTATGCTATCTGAGTAAGAGGCTACCAAGAGATTAACTACTCTAGCGCCAGCTAATGGATGGGCACATCGATCCATATGGGTTTCAAAACCATATATAGCGAAAAAATTCGCTTCTAGCGCCGGGTAGATTTTTCGATTTGGAAGTCTTTTACACAAACTTTTTGGTTGAGATGAGGAGTGGATCGCATGAATAATATCAGCAAGTGGGGAAAGCATATAGCTTTCTTTGCTTTAGGATTAACCGCCGTAGGGAGTCTGAATGCTCCCGCAACAGCAGGTGCAGCGCACCAAACAACTAACATCATTCAAGCATCAGAATCAAAGGGTAATTTGCAACTAGCCCAAGCGCAGACCCTTGTGGGACAATGCCGCGCCGCTAAAGAGCGGATCTTTGTCTACTCACAGCGTTCAAACACCAGTCAAACTGTTAGAACCCTAGCTACCAACGAACAAGTTACGCTCGCAGAAGAGGGCACTGATGGTTTTATAGCAATTAGTTCCCCCGAAAAGGGATATGTAGAGGTAAAAGACCTCACATCATGTTCTGGAGGAGTAGCCGCGAAGCCAGCGCCAGCCCAAACATCATCATCAAGCCTCTGCCGCGTAGTGACATATAACGGAACTGAGGGGCTGGCTATCCGTAAAGGGCCTCAAAAAAATGCCGCTAGAGTTGGTGGAGTCTACGCGGGAAATCGGGTTACGCTCAAAAACAACCCTCCATCTTACACGGTAGACAGTGAAAAGCGTTCGTGGGTGGAGATCTCAGCTCCCACTGCGGGATGGATTTCTTACGGCTACCCTAGCTCAAACTCGACTAATGTAGGAGCTTGTTCGTAGAAGTAAAAAGTTAAAACAATTCCCAGGCTCCCGCCTGGAAAAGAGGGCAAAAGGAAGAAATATTTTCTCTTTCTTTTGCCTTTTGTTTTTTTACAAGTCAGCAACAAAGCCGGAAGCTATAAGCGCAGATCGTAAAATTGTGGAGATACTGGAGAAATCCTCGCGAGGGCGATCGCCATGTTAGCAAGTCTGGGCAAATACACTATCACCTGGGAAAAATTACCGGATGATTTTATCTTAGATGACGAGCCTGTGGAAAGTATTGACCAACCTTTAATAGCAGCTGCCTTGCGCGAAATTTTGGAACTAGCGGGGCTGCTTCATTCAGAGAGATTAGTGGCATCTAACCTCGGCATCTGCGCTACGTTAGACGGCAAGCTAGTTATCAAAGCACCCGATTGGTTTTATGTTAGCAGCGTGTTGCCAATTTCCCCCCAAGAAGTCCGCCGCAGTTACACCCCAAATTTAGAAGGGGAAATTCCCGCAATAGTGATGGAGTTTTTATCAGCCACAGATGCAGGGGAATACTCTAGCAAACAAACTTATCCACCAGGCAAGTGGTTTTTTTACGAGCAAATCTTGCAAGTGCCAATATACGCCATTTTTGATGCGATCGCAGGAGAAATGGAAGTATATCAATTAAATTCAGGACGTTATCAACTGCAACGCCCCAATGCAGATGGACGTTACTGGATAGATCGAGTCGGCTTATTCCTCGGCATCTGGCAGGGCACTAAAGGACAACGCACGGGATACTGGTTGCGGTGGTGGGATGAATCTGGACAAATGTTGTTGTGGGGGGAAGAGTTAGTCGAGCAGGAGCGACAGTTGAGAGACCAGGAGCGACAAGCTAAAGAAGCAGCTCTACAACAAGTTGAACAGGAGCGACAAGCCAAAGAAGCAGCTCTACAACAGGTGGAGGAATTGGCAGCACAGTTGAGGGCTTTGGGTGGAAATTAATAGTAAGTAAAAAGGCAAAAGAAAAGAGAAAAAAACTCTTTCTTTTGCCCTCATTTCCAGGCGGGAGCTTGGGAATGCTTTTTACTTTGTCGCAGTCGCCATTGCTTTTTCAACAGCTACCAAAGCTTTGTCTATCTCTTGAGCTGTAACAATTAGCGGTGGGACAAATCTGACGACTTTCGGGCCAGCCGGGACGAGTAGCAAACCCTCGGCTATGGTATTTTTAACAACATCAGCTGAAGTCAGTTCGATGTCTGCTTTCAACTCCATGCCGTTAATTAAACCCCAGCCGCGAACTTCAGCAATTTGGTTAGGATATTTGGAGGCGATCGCTCTCAAACCTGCCCTCAATTGCTCTCCCCGTTCTTGCACGTTTTGCAGCAGCTTTTCTTGCTCCAAAGTCTGACACACAGTTAACGCCACAGCACATGCAAAGGGATTCCCCCCAAACGTACTGGCATGATCTCCCGGCTGGAAAACATCGCACTTGGACTTGCACAAGGTAGCGCCAATCGGGATACCGCCGCCCAAGCCTTTAGCAGAAGTGAAGATATCCGGCTCAATCCCTAAATTTTCGTATCCCCAGTATTTGCCACTGCGACCCATACCGACTTGCACTTCATCTAATATCAGCAGGATGCCAGTCTCGTCGCAAAGTTTCCGCAACTGTTGGAAGTATTCCACATCGCCGGGACGGACGCCGCCTTCTCCCTGCAAGGCTTCCAGCATGATAGCAGCAACACCATGTTCGCCATCATCTAGTTCAGCGATCGCATTCTTTACCGCTTCAAAATCGTTATAAGGAACGTAATGAAAACCAGGCATTAAGGGGTCGAAGTTCTTTTGATACTTCGGTTGACCCGTTGCGGTAATCGTCGCTAAAGTGCGTCCGTGAAAGCTGGCGTGAGCTGTCAAAATTATCGGCTTTTCTATCCCTTTAACCGTGTGTGCGTACTTCCGGGCAAGTTTAATTGCCCCTTCGTTCGCCTCAGCACCAGAGTTGCAGAAAAATGCTCTATCTGCACAGGAATGGTCAATCAACCATTTTGCCAATTCCCCTTGCACGGGAATGTAGTACAGGTTAGAAACATGGTGCAAGGTTTGGATTTGGCGCGTTACTGTTTCCACCATTGCGGGGTGAGCGTGTCCCAAGGTGCAAGTGGCAATCCCAGCCACAAAATCCAGGTATTCGCGCCCCTCAGTGTCCCACAGGTTACAACCTGCACCCCTCTCTATGGCAATGGGGTAGCGCCCGTAGGTGGTCATCACAGAACTGTTAAAGCCAGATTCGTTATACGGTGCAGACACTACTGGCCCTGACTCTGCTGGGATTGTGGGATCTTGAACAAGAGCTTCTAGACTCATCGATTAGTGCTAATGAATTTTTTATGGTTATTTTGCATCTTAATAGGAATTTCCCAAAAGTTCTGTCTTATTTGAATCCCTAATTTTCAATCCCTAATAGGGATTTTTAGTTCAACCACCTTTGATGCGTTCTCAGGCTACCACAGGCAAGAGTGAATTTTGTATAAATCCGATAAACAATTGCTATAAAATCCTGACAAAACAGCAATAGGCAAGGGTAATATAGACTGCCCGGTTACTGTTTTAGTGACTATAACTTTGTATAACCGTTAGATTGGTTGACTTGCTCCGCCAATAGGCTGCTTGGGAGATGTTGGGGTGGTACAAGTTATGGTGTCAGTGGGAATTGTCAGCAAATCTATACAAGATGCGATCGCAGCTAGTTTACTCGACCCTTGAACAAAAATATCGACGACTAAGAAAAGAGCTGATTGGCGGTGCGATTGGCTTTGGTTGCGTCATGCTAATTGGGACGCTGTGGTATCGGCTGGTTGAGGGATGGCATTGGTTGGACTCCCTTTATATGACAGTGATCACCCTGGCAACTGTCGGGTATGGAGAAACTCAACCTCTGGGCGATCGCGGTCGCTTGTTTACCATTACCCTAATTTTGATGGGCGTTGTCAGCATCGGCTACATCGTCAATCGGTTTACAGAAGCTTTAATTCAAGGCTATTTTCAAGAAGGCGGACGACTGAGGCAGCGACGGCGATTGGTGGAATCTTTAAACGAACACTACATTCTTTGTGGATTTGGGCGCACTGGGCGTCAAATTGCCCTGGAATTTCAAGCTGAGGGCATACCTTTTGTGACGATAGACTCCCAAACCCAGCCAGTCGAGGCGGCGCAGGAGTTCGGTTATATTGCCGTGCAAGGCGATGCTACTCTGGATGAAACCCTGCACAGGGTAGGAATCGATCGGGCGATTTGTTTGGTGGCGGCGCTACCTTCGGATGCGGAAAATCTCTACACGGTGCTTTCTGCAAAAACGCTGAATCCAAACATTAGAGCGATCGCCCGCGCCAGTACTGAAGAAGCTTTGCAGAAGCTGCAACGTGCTGGCGCTGATGCTGTTGTATCTCCCTACATTACTGGCGGTAGGCGCATGGCGGCGGCTGCTCTTAGACCCCAGGTGATGGATTTTGTGGATGGAATTCTCACTGGTACCGACAGGGCTTTTTACATGGAGGAGTTCCTGATCGATCCTCAAGCCTGTCCTGCTGTGGGGCAAACGCTGAGGGATGCACGGTTGCGATCGCAATCGGGTGCCCTCGTTCTAGCGATTCGTCGCGCTGATGGTACGCTCATCGGTGGCCCCACTGGTGAAACTCAATTAATGGCGGGAGATTTGCTAATCTGCATGGGCACGGCTGAACAACTGCGGCAACTCTCCCAAATTCTCATACCCATTCGTTCCAAAGGGCTGCGGAAGCCCAAGCATTCTTAGAAGAATGCAACAGTTAGTCGGAAATCGGAAAATGATAAATTATGAATACTGAAGGTTTTATACTCGATTATTCATAATTTATAGTATCGTTCTTGCCACTTACTAATATAATTTTCATCAATCCTAAAACTGATTTCGCGGGCGTCGTGATGCTATTCTAATACCGCTGTAGCAACAGACCTATAAGGCAGCAAAATATTAGAGGCGATCGCGCCTATTAAAATAGCTTCGCTTTGTGACAATTTTCAATCAAAAATAGCTTTTTGCAGAACTTCGGTAATAGTCATATTTTCCATCTCATCAAGAGTAAGCGTATCGCAGATGTCATAAGATGCGCCAATTCCTTGTAATTGGTCATCTAGAGATTTGAGGAATTGAGTAACCTTGGGATCTGACCCCACTTGGATAAACGAAATTCCCAGTTCCTCAGCATTTTCCATGCGGCGAGTGGCTCTAAGAATTACATCAGTAACAGCCATGCGATCGCTTGGTAAACCATCAGTCAGCACTAAAAGCGTCTCTCCTTCCTGCTTTGTCTTGCCAACAGACTTGCGCTGAAAATAGTTATTAAAGGCATCTTGCAAAACTACAGCCATCTGACTTGTGCCACCAGGCTGATTTTCATTAAAAATTTCGGGTACTTGAATAGATTTAACATTGTCATAGCGCTTAAATTCACTGGAAAATATATAGACAGTCAGCCCATCATCGTCAAATTTCTCGCAGGTTGTAGCTAAAGCTAGAGTAGATTCCTGAAGTATTTCCCACCTGTTTTTACCACCAGCTTGGTCTTGGGTAGACATACTGGTGCTAGCGTCGATGATTAAGGTGTAATCGCGGTTTTTCACTAAAGTGTCCTCCGTTATAGCGCCTACTGTACGTCCAGTCTACTAGCAATTCAAACAGTGGGGCGATCGCTCGGATTGAGCAGGAAATGCGATCGCTATAACCAGAATTGGCGATCGCCCTCCATCACACTCGGATAAATTCCGTTTAACCGTAGATAAGCCATGCGGTCAGATCCAAACAATGGCATTGGCAAGCGAGGCGTCTGTAGCGCTCCATGATGTAGTAGTGTCAGTTTAAGAGTGGTTTCTACAATACTTTCAATAGATGCTTGATGTCCTTCTGTGCGTACCGTCAACCGCAGGGGACGAGCCAGACCAATTTTTTCAGAAACCTTAGTTGTCACCACAACCGCTTCGCGAGAGGACAAACGAAGCGCCAACCCTTTTTCCGGTGCTGCCACAACTTTCTGATTCAGGTTGTACAGTCGGGGAATACAAGACTTGCGACACTCCACAAGAATAAACTTAGAGCCAATAGCGTTTGCCCATTTTATTAAATGCTGGACTTCATTACCACAAAAAGAGCCATCCCGGTAAATTAGAACAGTTTTGCCTCTCAGTTCAGATGCCGGGAGCAATGTCTCTAGAAGTCTTTGAGGGATTTCTTCACCTACAATTAAAGCATCTTCGATCCGGTAGTGTATAAACTTACCTTGTCTATCATAGAGACGCACACTGGCACAGGCATTAACCGTTCCGGGCAACCTTTCCTTTAACTCTCTGGCAACATCCAACCCAATGAAATAGTCAGCAATCTCTAACGGTTCATCCAGAATAAAAGGTAAATTTCCCAGCTTGGCCAGCATCCCTGGAATCACCTGATTTAGGATGTTTTTCCATTGGTCAACGCGGCTGAGGGTATCGGCATAAATTACTTGGCTGGCTATCTTGCGTCGAAGCAACCGTGAGTAGACCCAATAATATAGACTGCCGCCCTCGTCTTTATCAGTTTGGCGATCGCTTTGTGGTAAAAACGTCAAAACGATGTCAGGTGGCACCTCCATTAATGCATCCACAGATCTCTCTACTTCTGCTCTGGCATCAGCCCCAATCAATTTATTGACTACCACCATTTTTCTATAAACAATGTCACTTTTAAATCCATATTTTTTCAGACGTTTCTTAACTTCCTCTAGAAAAGCGTTTACACTCAAATCGCAAAGTTTCACAGCGGCAATGCGAATCACTCTTGATGCATCGCTATAATCACTGTGACGGCGATAAACACCACCGCCACCCTGCACAGACAGTCCATTTAGGACATCACCTCTTTTGCCTATGAAGTTTTTTCCAAAACGTAGGGGTATTTCCTCCAGCGGAACCGACGGTTGCCAGAATAGCCCTGGATACTGACGGCTGTTGACACTACGCTCCACTTGAATTCCATAAGCACCTAGAGCCTTTTCAGCAGTTTGTTTGTAGGAAGCTAAGAGGTTTGTTCTGTCTTTGTAGAAAATCTTGGTTGCCTTGAGCAACTTTCCATAATCCACCTCAAATCGTTCAGCTGTTTCCGCTGTAACGCAGGGTCGCAGAGCTGCCATCGCATAGTGACGTTGATCTCTATTCTTGAACTGTACATTGACTAGAGGTTGGTCGTCTGCGGCGTTCTTGAGTGCTTGTTTGCTGCTTTCACGGGTTGCCTTGTTGATTAGTTTTTCTCTGTGTTCCCCTACAGTTCCCGCCAGCTGGGTGATAGTACCGTAACTCCCCAATTCAATATCTCGAACTTTCAGATCCTTCAAAAGCGTTTGAGGGTTCTGCCGATAGGGATGATTTTGATAGAACTCTTCTAAATTGCCCCAGTAGAGCATACTGCTATGAACCGTTAAAGTCAGAGCAGGGTGTAACTCTCCATTTAGTTCGATAGGTTCTGCCCAAAAATCCGGTTCTCGCCTGACTTCAACCTCCTTTTCGGACAAAACAACTGGATACAAGAATTTAGTTTTTCTCAATACCTGAAAAGCAAGCTGTGCCTGGAGAGAAGGTGTCAACTGTCGCTGGCGCACCAATTGGATTGAGTAGTAGCGATCGCGAAAGTCTGCCAATCCTTCTTGAACATCTGCCAGTATATCTTTCCACTCTGCTAGGGAGGGCATGGGGATATCGGGCATCCCCAGAGCATAGAAATATGGCTCATTCCAGATAACAACTATCCAGGGTAAGTTGCGACTGAGATGAAAGCTCAAGCGGTTTCCATCCTTACGCTCAATTTCAGGAGTTAGTCGAAAACAAGCTAAATTTGGTTTGGCGATGGTTAGCGGGAAAATCTCGCTCAAAAATGTGGGAGTTTGGGTAACTTGATTAGTCATGCAGTCACAGGGAATACAGAAAATTCACAAAGAGAATTGAACAGGCAGTATTGGCAGTTAAAGCCAGGATTTGGTGGAAAAATTTGGCTGAACTCAGTTGGGTTTTGCCGATAACGCCTCAAATCTTTCTGATGCTGCTGGGCTATTATTGCCAGTTCTATCTGAATGGCATTTAGTTGAGCAGCAGTGGCAGAGATTGGCTCAGACCACTTACCGGATTCCAAGTTATAGAATGACGCAACAGCTGGTTGCTGTGGGTAGAGATATTTAGCTGCTAGCAGGTAAACAAATCCCTGTCGCCGATCAAAATCAGTTTTCCCTGTCTTGAAATCTAAAATATGCAGTGTGCCGTCTGGCTCTCTAAAAATGCAGTCAATCGCTGCATATAGATTCAACAAATAATTACCATATCGGATAAGAATCGGTTCTGGAAACCCCTCATCTCCTCTACTCAGCAGGATGATGTTCTTCCCCAATAAAATGGGCCTTTCGTGGTAGTTTTTGAGTATTTTAATAACTCGCTCCTGAACTTCAGCTGACTCCTGGCCTAGTTTCAGAATCTCTGCTACTCGTTCCACACCGTCCAATCGGTGCAACAGCTGGGTATCTTTATGAAATTCGCAGACGCCTCTTTGGGCTAAATGACCAATCCGTTGCCATGTGGTGTCTTGCTCCAAGAGAGCTTTAACAGATGGTTCTTTCTGACGAGCCTTTTGAAAACCCCGCTTCATATCACAATGCCAGCGCTCTTGCCCTACAGCTGGAGCGAAAAGAAGCCACAAATTATAACTGGCAAACGGTCGCCAAGGTGTTCTCATGGGTTTAAACTCCAGAAATGGATAGTTGCAAATCGGTTTTTGGCTGCTTCCAACCATGTACAGCCGCTAGTCTTTTTAAGACTGGCTTAATAACTGACGGGGAAGCAGAAGACATTAGGATGCTGGGGTAAACAGCACTGCCCCAGTTGGGGTGATTTAATATAGAGCAGTTGCCTGTGGTGACTGGTAAGCCTAGTAAGGCTTTGACCACAGCTGCATCATCGTGGGGAATTTCTCCTGGACGTGAAAGCCAAGGATAACCATTGCGAGGATCAATTAGGTCAGCCAAGAATCCTTGGTCACGAAGATGGGATACCACAGCGCAGCCGAAGCGCATAAACTTCTCTCGCAATCTGTCTTTCTCCCTCTCAACATAAACAGCAGTCTCCGCCAATGGGAATCGGGATTGCTGCAATACAACAACAACCCAAGCAACAGGTAAAGTCCAATCTGGTACGATCTGCTCTAGGTTGTTCAAGATAAACAAACTGGGCATATGAATCGTCATCTGAACTGCCTGTCCGCTTTCTGTAACCCGCTCCATTGGCGAATTTGGTTGGCAGATATAAAGTTTTGAAGATCTCATAAGATTTCTTTGTTATATGGCTAACTCTGTTCTGTACATAATATCCACATAATCGATGTAAAATGAGGTATTCATGTTGCTTCTTTGGTCAACTGAATTGGTATTTATTTGCTTAGTCTTAGAATGATTTATATGTAATTAAAACTAAAATATATGCAGCAGTCTTTTGGTCAGCTTATCCGTCAAGCCCGTAAAAATAAGGGATACAGTCAGCGCGATCTAGCGAAGCTAATACCTGTAGATTTCACGTACTTGTCTAAACTAGAAAACAACCGCGCTGCTCGTCCTAGCGAGGAATTTATTCGGTCGTTAGCACCGCACCTAGATCTGGACGAAGAGGAGTTGATTTTCCTCGCGGGTCGTATCCCCGAACGTGACGAGGATTTTCTCAAGAAAAATTATCAAGCGATGCCTGCTTTGTTCCGTCGAATGCAGGAAAATCCTGATTTTGCTCAAAAAGTCTTTCAGGAAGCTACACAACCAGAAGATGAGGAGGAGCAAAATTGAGTGTAATCAAGCCGCATAGATTTTATTCCAAAGAAGAAATTGAGAATCGGGCTAATGACCTTCTCATGCGTATGCAGGAAACGCCTAATTTCCCTCCCAAATGGCCTTTAGATGCTAGTCGTGTGGCTGACTTTCTGGATCTAGCTATTGTTTGGGACATCATACCGACTGACGAAGAAGCGCCGATAGCGGCTAGGATTTTCCCCCTAGAACATCTAATCGAGATAAATGAAGATATTCTGAAACTGTCTGAAGGTTATGCAGCATCGACAATCGCCCATGAAATTGGACATTGGGTACTTCACATTAACCAAGATGAAGCTGATAGTTTTGTAGAACAGATGGCTCTGGGTCTAGTACGCGGTACTGAGGCAACTGTACAGCCATTCTTGTGCCGCAGTGCTAGCGATCGCATTTATAAGAGTAATGCTAACAATCAGATTGATTGGAGAGAATGGCAAGCTCAATATTTCGCCAGTTGCTTACTGATGCCTCGGTATATTTTGGAAAATAAAAGAAAGGGACGCGATCTAACAAACTGGCGTCACCTCTACGCAATGGCAGAGGATCTGGGTGTAACAATATCTAATCTCAAAAATCGTCTACAAGACCTGGGTTGGATTCACATACCTAAAGATTCTCGCCAAATTTATTTGGGTAGTGCTGCACCCAGTCGGAACAAATAGGCGTTTGGGTAGAGCGCGATCGCGCTCTTTACCCAAACCTATTTAAAGAGAACCCATATTGATAATTAATCCAGCTTCAGGGAATTAACTGGCACTTCATCCCAAGAATCTACAGTCCGCAGTCTGGCAATCCAACCCGACTCCTTTTGGAAATCGGTTAAGTTCTTTTCGTATGACTCGTGGCAATCTTTTGCCTGCTGTTCATCACAACAGGCAATACAAGCATGAATCATACCAGACGGATCGATCTGTTCGTTTACCCAAATAGTCATGGATCATTCCCCCTGAACTTTAAATGCTTGAACTTATTCAGTAATTTTTACTTATTATCAACTAACAACTTACTATAAGCCGATTGGCAGGTGGAGCGGACTAAATATAAAACCCTCACCTCTAGAGTGCGCTCAAGCTTATAAGAAGGCTCTTCGGTTGATTATGTAAGTATCTACTTATATTAAGTCTCCTTGACAACTATTCTTCTATACAGATTTTCGGGTAGACGTGATAGTTAACTTGTGTAACCGCTCGATGGGTTAGATCCTCGACAGAAAAGGGAACTCTAAGTAGAGTACGGATGCTATCTACCCAACTTTGCACGCCCGCCACAGAAAAAGTAGCTAAGTGGTTGGACAGCGCCTTCAGCCAGAAGCGCAGGAGTTGAGAATCGCCCTTTGTGGAGCTTGTTATTAGGTCAACTGTTGAAAGCCAGCATAGCTCCACATCAATTCCAAAATCAGCAGGTTAGCATGAAATCTCGACTCCTAAACTTTGTGTCCCTTTTCTTGTGCAGCATTGTGCTTGTCACCGCCTGCAATGGCACGCCAAATGTAACATCGCATGAGCCGCCACCGCTGCAAATTGTCTACAGTCTGTGGCTTGAGTATTTTCCAATAGCGATCGCGAAGGAAAAAGAGTAACTTTCGTAGAGCTTTTTGTCAGCTCGACATAAACTACCATAATTCGAGTTCAATCACAAAATCCGCTTGTATGAAATCTATAGTTTCGCGCTTCTTATCTATTTTTTTGCTAACTATTTTGTTAGTTACCGCCTGCAATAACCCAAAAAATACTCCTCTTCAAAGCGAGCCTTTAAGAGTCGGTTATAATCTTTGGCCTGGGACATTTCCAGTGGCGATCGCTCAGGAAAAGGGCTTTTTTACCCAGCAAGGAGTGAACGTTGAAACCAGCTATACCGTAAACTACCTAAAATCAGTATCTGACTTTGTTTCAGGCCAATCTGACGGAATTTTCATAGTCTTAGGTAGCCTCATAGGATTGGTTGAAAAAATTCCAGATGTGCAGATGGTTCTAGCATCAGATGAATCAGCAGGTGCAGACGTTGTATTGGCAGTGCCTACTATTAAGAAAGTTGCTGACTTGAAAGGCAAGCGGATCGGTGTCAAGTTAGGCGATTACGGAGAACTATTTGTCACAAAGTTCTTAGAACAAAACGGTTTAAACACCAATGAAGTCTCGCTTGTCAATGTCGAAGGGGAAGCAATTCCAGCACACTTTAAAAGTGGCGATATACAAGCCGGACAAACTTGGGAACCTTATGTAACTGAAGCAATTAAAGGGAAAGCGCGGGTGCTATTTACCAGCGAGCAAACTCCCGGTTTGATGCCTAGTGTACTTGTGTTTCGCAGCAAGATAATCCGCGATCGCCCAGATGAAGTTAAGGCATTTATCAAAGCATGGTTCCAAGCTCAAGATTACTGGAAAGCCAATCCAGAGGAGAGCAAGATAGCGATCGCTAAAGTTCTCAATATTAAACCAAACGAGATTTCTACTGAGGGCATCAAGTTGTACACCTTACAAGACAATTTAAAGGCTTTTACTCCAGGTTCTACAACAGAGTCCTTGTACCATACCTCCAAATTGTATGCCGATTTCTCGATTCGCACAGGAGGATTAAGTGCAGCGCCAGACATTAAAAAAATGATTAATCCGTACTTTTTGCAGCAGTTACAAAAGGTAAATTAATCGCCAAGGACTTTCAACATCAATTGCGAAAACTAAAACCAGCCTAATTGATAATTTTTAACTCAGTATGATATCTGGAATTATACGCTTGTTGTCTCTTTGTTGGCTCAGCATTTTGCTAGCCACAGCCTGTAATGGCACAACATCTGTCACTTCCAAACCTGAGCATCCGCCGTTGCAAATTGCAGCCAGCGTGTGGGCTGGATATTTTCCGATGGCGATCGCTCACGAAAAAGGTTTCTTCCAAGAGCAAGGGGTGAAAGTCAAACCCGTCTATATCCAAAACTTTTTAGAGTCGGTGTCTGAGTTCGCTGCTGGAAAATATGATGGAGTCGCCATCACAGTAAGTAGCCTGATGAGCATTATTGGGAAAAACCCAGATGTGCAGATTGCGATGGCAACTGACGAATCGGCTGGTTCGGACTCAATTGTAGTTCGCCCGGATGTTAAAAGTGTCGCTGACTTGAAGGGCAAGCGCCTCGGAGTCAGGTTAGGCGATGGAGAATTATTTGTTATCGAAATGATCCAGAAACATGGTTTGACTACCGATAATGTAACCCTAGTCAACGTAGAAGGAGAAGCGGTTCCAGCACGTTTTAAGAGCGGTGATATTCAAGCGGGACATACTTGGGAACCATACCTATCGGAAGTAACTAAATCTGGAGGGCGAGTCTTATTCACCAGTAAGGATACACCCGGTTTAATTTCGACTGTAATCGTGTTTCGCACCTC